>JASLNQ010000410.1 GCA_030745955.1 Dehalococcoidia bacterium
CGGCCCCACTGTCCAGCGATGGCGTTCCAACGGCGATGAACAGCACATCCGATTTGCTAACAGTCTCGCCCTGGTCTTCGGTAAACGAAATCTGGTCCCGGTCAATCAACTCTCGAAGAATCGGCTCAAGCCCGTCTTCATACACAGTAGATTTGCCCGCCCGCAGCATTTCGAGTCGGTCCTGGTCAATATCCTGGGCAACCACTTTGTGCCCGAGCGCGGCAAGGCCAACCCCGGTAACGAGTCCTACGTACCCAGCCCCCCCGATTACGCCGATGTTGGTCAAAAGCGGCTCCTTCGATTGCCTTGCTTCACTGTAACTTCCAGTACGTTACAGCTCTATTTCGCTCGCCCACTCACGATTCTCCATGTACCAATCGACCACTGAGGCGATTCCGTCTTCCAGATCGACCCGGGGTGCCCAGTCCAGTAGTTCCCGTGCACGGCTGATGTTCGCCCACGTAGCCGACACATCGGTTGAGTGGAAAGGATGGCGCTCGATAATCGCCGATTTGCCGATCACCGCCTCGATCCTGTCAATGACGGCATTCAACTGTACCGGGTTGTCCGATCCCAGGTTAATCGTTTCGTAACCCGGCCTCCGGTCCAGGGCCGCCACGACACCCCTCGCAACGTCGTCAACATGCGTGAAATCCCGTTGCTGTGTCCCGTCCCCGTTCAGTTGCAGTGGCTCCCCCTCGGTGATCCACTTCACGAACCGGAACACGCTCATGTCCGGTCGACCCGCAGGCCCGTACACCGTGAAAAACCGGAACACGGTAATGTCAAAATCGAACAGGCCCTGGTACACCCGGCACAGGTCCTCTGCCGCCTTCTTCGAAGCCGCATAAGGCGAGCGCAAAGTCGTGATCTCGGCGTCTTCTGAAAACGGCATCTGGTTGTCACCGTAAACACTCGAAGTCGACGCCAGAAGAAACCTCGAAACACCGGCGTCCTTGCAGGCCTCGAGCAGGTTCAACGTGCCGGTCACGTTCGTTTCGTAGTACGCCCACGGGTTATCGATCGACTGCCTGACACCGGCCCGTGCGGCCAGGTTAATCACGGCGTCAGGCTCGAATTCCTCAACGAGGCTTGCGACCGAACCGCGGTCCGTAATATCGCCGTTTACCCACTCGATCGAAGCCGGACCCAGCAGGTGCTCGGTTCGCCAGTGCTTCATGCGCACGTCATACGCATCGCTGAGGTTGTCGATCCCCCACACCAGGTACCCCTGCTCAACAAGCAAGGCAGCAACACGCGATCCGATAAATCCCGCACACCCTGTAAGTAGAATTCTCAAGTACTTGTTCAGTCCTGCCTGATCATGACCGGCAATGCCAGGTATTCACCCCGGTCCCCGTTCACCCAAATAGTTTACGGTGAATCTCGTTCGGCACTCGTCGTAACTCCGTCGATATGGCACGAAAGAACAGACATCCGCACAACTGGCGAGCAAAATTCGAGCTGGGAGTCGACATGATATTGGAAACGGTGGGTCTTGATAGCGCCATATCTGATGCAGATCTCGGTATCAACAGCGAGGGTTCTGTTAAGGAGCAGACCATCTTCCACAGGACGCCTGTTGGCGGGGCCAGGCTGGCGCAAGTACGCGGGATTCCGGTGATCAGGATATCGGCCACGCTCGGTAAGAACTTTGAGAAGGTGTACGAACCCGGGATCGACGCCGTCGTGGCGATCGCAGCCGAGGGTGGCTGGGCGAGGCCCGGTGCCGTGGTAACCGAGGCGAACATTGCCGAAACGGCACGAGATATAATCGATCATGTATTGAAGGGATCGGACCTTCAGCCGGTGTCCAGGCTTATCACACGGTCACGGCAGTAACCAAATCGGGATCGAACGGCTGGCATCCTGAATGCGACATCATTTATCTGCGCAGTGTTTTCGTCGCGGAATCGAAAAGTCT
>JASLNQ010000411.1 GCA_030745955.1 Dehalococcoidia bacterium
CCAGCATTAAGGGATCCGGATAGAACACGTTGAAGGCCATCGTTCCGTCCGGCTCAAGGTGTTGAGCGGCACAGCACAGTGCGTGATATTGCTCATCTTCAGACGTGCCCAGCAGGAGCGTCCGGGCCGGGATAATTACGACCGGAAACTGGCGCTTCAGGTCGAAGTTCTGCATGTCGGCCTGGATCAGTTTCAGGCTCCCCGATAGCGGCGCGGCTTCAAGTGCCCTCTCCTGCGCGACCTTCAGCATCGGCTCGTTAAGATCGATCCCCACGACCTCCATCCCGTCCCGTGCGAGTGGAATCGCCAGGCGTCCGGTGCCAACTCCGATCTCCAGCACGGGACCGCCCGACGCTTTGCACAGGCCGTGGTAGAAATCGACGTCGCCGGGGTCAGCCGTCGAATAGAAAATGTCGTACCACTCGGCCCACGCCACGTAGTCCATCGTCACTGGTCGGTGATTCCTAACTTTGGCTAAATCCGCCCAACGGTCTGCATGAACTGGCGACCGTAGGTGCTCATGAAGGTCGGAACGTGGGTGTAGTGGTACAGGATGCCCTCACGGGTGTTCGCAATCGCCTGCTCGGCCGCACCCGGGGTGCCCGAGGCCTGCCCCGCCGCGTGGATCCTGTCGAAAACCTCGCCGATGACCTTCTGCACCTCGGGATGTCCATTGTCGCCGGGGTGACCCAACGACTGTGCCAGGTCGGTCGGCCCGATGAAGAACACATCGATGTCCGGCACCGCCAGGATTTCGTCGAGGTTTTCGACCGCTGCGATGTCCTCGATCTGGACGCACACAAGCATTTCCCGGTTGGCCTCTTTCACATACTCCGAAGTCGGCGAGCCCCAGCCAAAATCGGCCATCCGACCGCCACCCAATCCCCGCATGCCCTGCGGGTGGTACAGGCACGCCTCGACGACGGCCCGGGCTTCGGCGGCTGTGTTCACATGCGGCACCTGGACCCCCATCGCTCCGCGGTCGAGGTACTTGTTGATAACGGCCGGATCGTTCCTTTCAGGACGGACTATCGGCGTGATCCCCCGGATTTCCGCAGCCATGATCATGGGACCTATGTTGTCTGGCGTGATCGAACCGTGCTCGGCGTCGAGCATCACCCAGTTGAAGTCCAGTTCCCCGATCATCTCGACAATTTCGGCAGAGGGAAATTGAACGGATACCCCGTACGCGGGTTTGCCCGATGTGATGAGCTGCTTCATTGTGTTCTGACGGGTCTGTGATGGTTGTGTCATGTGTTACGGGAGGCTCCTGGGGGACTGGTTTGGTGTTGAACTTTCAGGCCGTGCCCGAAATTGATGGCAATATTTTTACCAGTTTGTTACATGCCCGGTGCGACATTGTCGCACCGGTTGTTGACATGCATTCGGGACGGGAAGAAAATTTCTAACTTGTTGCGGATTTTGTAGCGACTCAGAATCGACCCCTGCGGGCGATTATCGGGTCGAAAATCCGATCGGGCTCACCAACTATTAAACGAATAGGTCGCGTCGTATTGACACAGCTCGCATCACGCCAGGCAGACCTGGGTACCGAAACAGCGTTCGAAACCCTCGCCAAGGCCAAGGAACTGGAACGCCAGGGCAAATCCATCATTCACCTCCAAATCGGCGAACCCGATTTCGATACCCCGGAACATATTCGTGACGCCGCGAAGCAGGCGCTCGACGATGGATTCACCCATTACGGAGCATCGGCCGGCCAGCTGGAGCTGCGCGAAGCCATCGCAGAACACCAGACTGCGCGACAGGGCTACGACGTCGCTCCCGACAACGTCATCGTCACCCCTGGCGGCAAGCCCGTCATGTTCTTCACGATCATGGCGCTGATAGAGCAGGGCACCGAGGCGATCTACCCGAACCCCGGCTTCCCAATCTACGAGTCGA
>JASLNQ010000412.1 GCA_030745955.1 Dehalococcoidia bacterium
TGACTCGGGAGGGTCGCGCGACCCCACCCCGGGTCCCTCGGCTCCGATGACTGCGCTCGGGAAATCGGGTTTTAGCTCGGGTAGCCAACGCAAAAAAACATCCTGATGCTCTCGAAGGACGCCACGCGAAGCGCGCACCGACCAAACCGCGATCTGTTAGCACCGCCCGCACTCGATTTTTCGAGTGCAGGTGAGAGGTCTGGCGCGTAGCTGGTTGAAAACATTTTTCTATGGTGAATACCTTAGATTCCTCGGCTTCGACTGGAATGACGGTAATGCTATTTGTGAGGACCGCGCGACCCTGCCCCGGGCCCCTCGGCTCCGATGACTGCGCTCGGGAAATCAGGTTTTTGCTGAGGTAGCCAACGAAAAAAAATGCCATCCTGAGGCTCTCGAAGGACGGCACGCACCCTCGCGGCCAAAGGGCACCCGCCTCCCTGCAAGGGCGGGAGGATCTGGACGGCCGGTGCGGGTCAATGGTGGGAAGGCAGAACCGGCCAATGCTTCACGAAAATTGTCTGTTTGGTTACCCCGGTGTCCCGGCGGGGTATTCGTGATGCATATCACACAGAAATCGCGAGTCATAACAGGGTGATACGACATGGCAGAATAGCGGACAAGTTGGCATGCAGATGCCGCTGCAAAAGGATTGACACGCCACATTTCGTATGCTCAAATGTGCGTGGGTCCCAAGGGGTCAAAGCACTAAGCCGAGACTTAGAACCGGAATAAGGGCGAAAGCTCAAGTGAAGGGGATAAGGCCCAAGTTCTGGAACGCAGACGCAAGTCCAAGTATCAGAATTTGGAACCGGTAACCAGAGCAAAGGCGCAAGCCTGAGCAACGGAAACCGGTAAGGCGGAGGAGCAGAGGTCACTTGGGGCTCTTCTATTTAACCCCCCATTCACTGTGCCTCGGCATCCGACTTCAAAATCGCAATGAATGGCAGATTCCGATACTCCTCCTTGTAGTCCAATCCGTAGCCAACGACGAACTCGTCTGCGATCTCAAATCCGACGTACTTCAGCGGGGAGTCTGCCAGGCGGCGGGCGCGCTTATCCAGGAGCGCGCAGACTTCCAGGCTTGCCGGATTTTTGTCTCGAAGATAATCCAGCATGTAGTTCAGCGTCATCCCGGTGTCCACAATGTCCTCGACCATCAGGACGTGGCGGCCTTCGAGATCGATGTCGAGGTCCTTTGTGATCTTCACTTTTGAATCGTCGTGCTCGTAGTGGGAGATCGACATGAAGTCGACCGCCATCGGCACTGAAATCTGGCGCATCAAGTCTGCCATAAAGCAGAAGACTCCCCTGAGCACGCCAACCAGGACCGGTTTCTTGTCCCGGTAATCGGCGGATATTTCACGGCCAAGTTCACCGGTTCTTTCGACGATCTGTGCAGTTCCCAACAACACCTGGTCAATTACCGGCGTTTCAGAGGTCGCCAGTGGGCCGAATCCGAACTTCGCAAGCAGGCGATGAAAATCGCGACGGTACAGAAGGCGAATATTGATATCGGGATTTAGCTCTCGAATTCGGCGCAGCTTGCGGTTTTTCCTAGTGACCAGGCTCTGCTTCAGCGTGGTGAGTTCGATGTACAGGTCCATCTGTGGAAGATAGAAATCTGGAGTGAACATCTCAACGACCCGAGTGCCGTCCCACTCTGTCGGAAACGAAGTCGGCTCGTATTCCCACTCGACCCCGTAAAAGTCAAGAATCTGAGCAAATTCCGACTCGCTTGGGTGAGCGAACTTCGGATCGTGGGATTCAAGAGCCAAATCTATCCCTTCAGATAGCGAGTGGGCCGAATTCACCCGATGTTGATTCGCCTCGTTCAGCCTAAGAATTTAATGGTTCCCCGGACTTCGAGTAGCGATTGTTGCCTGTGGAGCGC
>JASLNQ010000413.1 GCA_030745955.1 Dehalococcoidia bacterium
GTAGATTCTCAATCTTGAGGCCGAGCATCAGCTCGCCATCGGGGTTGAGCGGCCAGGGATCAGCCTTCTCGATGTACTCCCGATTTTCGAGCCCCCAGATCGGGGCGCATCCGGACTCGCCACCGACTCCGCGTCGCCCCACATCGAGTCCGTGACCTCGGCCCGCTGATGCCGATGGGTAACGGCACGATTCTACGAACACCTTGACCGCGCCGGGGTTTTCCGCGTGGCATAGAAGGATACCGTGGACGCCCCGAGCGAGGATTTGGCGGAGTTGCCAGGCGTTGTGGCGAATCGTGTCTTCACTGCCACCGTCCACCGGGGCTTCGACGATCACGGCCGGGGTGCGGTGACCGCTGGCGGTTGGTCCGCCATCCACAAGCCCACTCATGAACCCATCAAGGCCTGCCATATCGAACGCCCCATGCTCCATACCGATGTTGATGTAGTCGGCAGGCGTGTTCGCCATTTCCTTGCCATGCTCGTGGGTCAGGGCGAAGCCGGTGTGGCCTCCCAGATAGAAGATCGGCTGGTTCTGTGCGAGTAGCTCGACGGCCCTGTTGACTCGGTTCGCCATGGTGTTCTCCGGCTGAAATGGTTTGTTCGTCATCAGTGGACATCTGTCGTGTTGACGGCCGCTGCGTTTTAGCACGACTCAGCGGCGATGTCACGCACTGACGCGCACAATCGGCAACCAGCGTTGTGATGTCAGCCTGGATCAATCGAATCCGGTCGGGGGTTGCTCGAACGCCACAGTCGCCCTTGGTGAACGAGTTCGTGTTACTCGTTGCGCGACTTCTAGTGGACGGCCACTCCGCGTGGCGTAACCATCGAGCGGAAAATGACTGCGCCATCATCGCCGCCGAGCAATTTTTCGACTGCGCGCTCCGGGTGGGGCATCATTCCGAGAACGTTGCCCGCCTCGTTGATGATTCCAGCGATGTTATTTACGGAACCGTTCGGATTCGATTCTGCGGTCGCCTCACCGTCGGGTGTCGTGTATCGAAATACCACGCGATTCGTTCGTTCGAGTGCATCGATGGTTTCAGCGTCGGCCTGGTAGTTTCCCTCGCCGTGGGAAACAGGGACTCGCAGCACCGCGCCGGATTCAGCGAGGTGACTGAATGGAGTGTCGGCGTTGTCGGTGCGCAAGTTCGTCCAGACGCAGCGGAACTCCAGGTGATCGTTACGGGTCAGAACGCCCGGTAGCAGCCCGGCTTCACACAGGATCTGGAAGCCGTTGCAGATTCCGATAACGGGTTTCCCGGCATCAGCAAATTCCCGAACCGCGTCCATCACGGGTGAGAATCGGGCAATGGCTCCACAGCGCAGGTAATCGCCGTATGAGAAACCGCCGGGCACGACCACAGCGTCATATCCGCCGAGCGATGTCGCTTTGTGCCAGACGTACTCCGGATCCTGGCCCAGCACGTCTTTGAACGAATGGAAACAGTCGGTTTCGCTCCACGTGCCGGGGAAAACAAGGATGGCGATTTTCATGCCACCAGCGTACCGCTCCCCCGACGTACCTGCTACCGCTGGCTGGTGAGTTCGGTTTCCAGCTCTCGCAAGTGGATCAGGCTTTGCGTGTCCATGTACCACTGGTCGTTCGTTCTGCCGCCTTCGATCGCCACATACCCCGAGTAGCCCGCATCGATCATGGTCGACATGAGGAATCGATAGTCCATCTGACCGTCAGCCAGCGAGGTTTTCCAGGCTACCGTCCGCTCGTTTTCAGGATGCGCCACAACGTCCAGATTCTTGCAGTGCCAGTAGACGCTGACCGAAGCGAGCGCCCTAACCGCATCCTCGGTGGTCTCCTCCGGGATGTCGTAGTTCCAGACCAGGTTGCCGAGATCGGCGTTGATGCCGAAGTTGGGGCGATCCA
>JASLNQ010000414.1 GCA_030745955.1 Dehalococcoidia bacterium
GCGATCAGGCTCCCAACCTGGGTTTCCTGAAGACCTCGCAAGGTGACACGGCTGAATAGTCGTTCGCGGCTCAGGTCGCCCAGAGTCCGGAAAAGGGGATGAGTTCGCGAAACATCCACGGTTCGGTAAGCGCCAATGATCAGGATCGAGGCATCGGCCAACTCGCGGGAAATGAACTCCAGCAATCGGAGTGGAGACTCGTCCGCCCATTGAAGGTCGTCCAGGATCAACACAAGCGGTGTATCGCTGGCCGCCCGTTTCAAGAAAGAAGTCACCGCATCAAAAAGCCGGAACCGCTCGGTATCGGGGTCGCCTAGTTCTGGTGGTGGCTCCAGGCCTGGTAATACCTCGCGAATCTCAGCGACGATATCGGCGATTGACGCAGCCCCTGAACCCATCGTGGAACGAAGTGCTCCGGCATCGCGATTCACCGCCCAGGCACGAATGATCTGCACCCAGGGCCAGTACGGCGGGGCTCCTCGTTCTTCATGGCAGCGACCCCACAGGACCTCACCGCCGCGGTCTTCTGCGAGTTCCGTAATTGCTTCGGCGATACGCGTTTTGCCGATGCCCGGTTCACCTGCGAGCATCACAAGTCCGCCGCGGCTCTCCAGAGCGCTATCAAGCGCCGCGGTAAGCTCCGCCATCTCAAGTTCACGGCCGACGAACGGATCACTACTGCCTGACGAGATCATTCGTTTCGCCCAACCAGCCCGTACTACGAATGCCTCGAATGATAGCTGAAAAGGTGTGAGTGTCCTGCCAACCCCCATATTCGAACGAATCACAAGGCCTTGCGGTTACATGCCTCGGCAGGGACAAGTTACTTCCAGAAGGATTTCATGGAGGATTTTATTACCGTGGGCTCAGACGCGACTGCCCACCGTTCGAGAAGGTAGAACGGTGGGCAGGTGGCTTCCTTCGGAGAAAGCCAGGGACTTTTGCCGGGGTGCTAATTCCGGCGCCTAAATCGGTCAGGCAACGTCAGGCTCGACGTCGGGCCGACGAAGCAGGGCGTAGACCACACCGTCTGAGAACGGGGCCGCCGATGCAACTGTTCCCGTCGGGTCGAGGAGGTCCTCGACGATGTAGACCATGCGGTCCTGGAGGAGCGCACTTGCGTCGATCTCACCCTGCACGGCAACCGCAACGGCGGATGTTCCCGCGGGGTCGTTGAGGTCCTCGACGATTTCGACAATGCGGATCTGGGTAGGCGCACTTACATGCTTCTGGACTCGGTCTGAGTCGATCTCACCTGCCACCGGAACTGCCATCGTGAGTGTTGCTGACGGGTCGGTAGGATCTTCAACGATTTCGACCAAGCGTGTCTGGGGAGACGCACTTGCGTCGATCTGGGCTCCCAGGGGAACTGCTACTGCGTATGCTGCTGTCGGGTCGCTGAGGTCTTCAACGATGTTGACCATGCGGTGCTGGGCCGACGCACCTGTGTCGATCTCACCCGTATCCGTAGCGACGGGGAGGGACAAAATTGCCAGGCCAATAATTGCTGCTATGAGGCTGGCTGTTCGTTTTCCGCTAAGCATCTTGGTGTCTCCTTGCTGTGCCGCCACCGTCTGGGGCGATCGATGTTTACTAATGTGTGACAACAGGAAACGGTTGCCATCGATAGGAGTTGCCATTTCTCAAAATGGGGTAAGCGGTGACCAACTGGTAATAAATAACCATTCAGTGCCAACATCACGCTTATTCCCGATGGAGTGAGAGTGGTTGAGTCGTTCAACATGCCTGCTTTGGGGGATATCGAGTCACGGGTTGAGAGCGTTCAATGACCTGCGACGGCATTATCATTTCGGCCCGAGCTTGATTGAGGATCTG
>JASLNQ010000415.1 GCA_030745955.1 Dehalococcoidia bacterium
GCCATCCGGTTGCATCCGTGACGATTGACGGGCTATCGGTGACGTATTCCCTGACGAAGGTTTAGTAGCGGCTTCTGCAGCTACCTGATTTCCCGACCGGAGCGGAGGGACCTCTGTTGCCGACAGTTCCTGGCTGGCCAGCAGCCCTGCGCATGAGGTTCAAAGTTCGCCCGGCATGCTAGCTTATTTCTTCGAGGTCCCTCCGCTCCGGTCGGGAAATTGGGTTGTCTCTCCTGGGAGGATATTGTCATCCCGAACTTGATTCAGGATCTATGTGCCGCGCGATCCCGCCACAGGTCGCTCCGCTTCGGTCGGGACGCGGGGCTCTTCGCCCTACGCGGCCCCGTGGCAGCGTTTGAACTTTTTACCGCTGTCGCAGGGGCAGGGGTCGTTGCGGCCTACGCCGGCGTAAGGGTTGCCTGCCGGTTCCGGTGCCAGGTGGGTCCGGGCCATGATGTTGGCGGCCGGTTGCCCGTTCCGTAGCTCACCGACCATCGCCTTCATGGCGTGTTCGGTGTGGTGAAAAAAGGTCTTGTACCCGGCACAGAGGTAGTTCAGGCCGTCTTCGCCATCGGGAGTCTTGATGAACCGCTGCTTGGGGCACCCACCGTTGCAGGCGAACCGGAACTCGCATTTACGGCAGTAGTCGGGGAGCGTGTCCCGCTTATCGGTTCCGAACTTCCGCTGCTCCGGACTCTCGGCCATCTCCCGGATCGTGGTGTCGGCAACGTTGCCCAGGTTGTATTCCGGGTACACGAAATGGTCGCATGAGTACACATCGCCATTGTGCTCGATGATCATGGCGTCTCCGCAGGTTTCGGCGAAGATGCACAGTCCGGGATTCTGGCCCATCCAACCGGCGAGGGTCGTGTCGAATATCTGGACGAAGTACTCGCCGATGTCCCGGCGCACCCATTGATCGAACACACCGTTCAGGAAGCGGCCGTACTGCTCGGAGCCCACCGACCACTCGGTGACGGTCGCGCCGTCGCGGAACTCGGGTCCCACGAGCTGCAGGAGGTGGGCGGGCAGGTTGTCGGCTACGCGTTCGACGATCGGGATGAACTGCAGGAAATGGCTGTCCACCTCGCGGGTCAGGAACTCGTAGACCTCTTTGGGGTGGTCGGTGTTGTGCTTGTGGAGGACGGTTAGCGTGTTGAACTCGACACTGTGTTTCTTGAGTACCTCGATCCCAGCCATGACCCGGTCCCAGGTCGGCTCACCACCACGTCCGACCCGGTAACGGTTGTGGATGTCCTCCGGGCCGTCGATCGACACGCCAACGAGGAACTTCTCTTCGGCCAGGAATTCACTCCATTCGTCGTCGATCAGGATCGCGTTCGTCTGAAAGGCGTTGGTGATTTGCTTTTGACCCGCGTACTGTTTCTGGAGCGCCACGGCCTTGCGGTAAAAGTCGACTCCAAGCAGAGTCGGCTCGCCACCCTGCCAGGCGAAGTTGATGACCGGGATGTCCTGGGCTGCGATGTACTGCTTCACATAGGCCTCAAGCTCCTCGTCGTCCATCCGCCACGACCCGCGGGCTTTATCGGGGTAGAGCTTCTCTTTTTCGAGATAGAAGCAGTATGTGCAGTCGATGTTGCAGATGGCGCCGCTGGGCTTGGCCATAACGTGTATGGCGAGCGGGCGTTTCATTGCGGGGCGCGGGCGGGTGGTGGTCATGAGGCCACAAATTCTACTTGGCGCGAATGGTGCGGGGTTCGCTCAAAAACACTATTCATCGCCATGATCAGATTCGGTCTCGACCCGCCGTGGCAATCCAAGGAGGATTGCGGTAGCAAGCACGGCTCCACCAAGGGCGAAGACAT
>JASLNQ010000416.1 GCA_030745955.1 Dehalococcoidia bacterium
TGCGTTATGAAGAGTCTTCGCTCAGGATCCACGAGCGGTCCGGGCCGAGTAGCATGGTGGCCTCCGGTGGCCCGAGTGTCCCGGCCCCGTAGCCGGTCATCGGTGGTTCGTCGCTGCCGAGCCAGGATTCGATGAACGGGTCGATGATCCTCCACGAGTATTCGATCTCGTCGCTCCTGTTGAAGTGAGTTGAATCGCCCGTGATCGCATCGAGCAGCAGCCGCTCGTAGGCATCGCGTATGACACCGACGGGGAAGTGAAACTGGAGAGACCGGGTGGCGAGCTGCGTGCCGGCGCCGGGGGTCTTGGTTTCGAACTGGAGGTGCACGCCCTCGTCGGGTTGGAGGGAGATGATGAGCCGGTTCGGCATGGCGCTGCCGGGGACGCCGAAAATCGACTGCGGGGGTCGCTTGAATTCGATGGCGATCTCGGAGGTTTTCCGTTCCAGTGACTTGCCGGACCGCAGGATGAACGGGACGCCCTGCCAGCGCCAGGTGTCGACAAACAGCTTGATTGCAGCGTAGGTGGCGGTTGCGGAGCCGGGGTCGACTCCCGGTTCATCGAGGTAGCCGTCGTACTGGCCGCGGACCGAGTTTGCGATCGCGAATTCGCTGTCGACCCTGTGGACCGCGGAAAGGACCTTCGACTTCTCGTCGCGGAGGGCGTCGGGGGTCGATGAGGCCGGTGGTTCCATCGCCACCAGCGCAAGCAGCTGCATCAGGTGACTCTGGATCATGTCACGCAGGACGCCTGTGCCATCGTAGTAGCCGCCACGCCCTTCCATGCCCAGGTCTTCGAGGACGCTGATCTGGACGTGGTCGATGTAGTTGCGGTTCCAGACCGGCTCGAAGATGGCGTTGGCAAAACGGAAGACGAGGATGTTCTGAACGGTGTCCTTGCCGAGGTAATGGTCGATGCGGAACACCTGGTTTTCGTTCATTAGCGAGTGGATGAGTTTGTTGAGCTGGTGGGCAGTTTCGTAGTTGGTGCCGAACGGTTTTTCTATTACTACCCGCCGGGAACCGGCCGATTCGTCGAGTGATCCGGACTCGGCGAGGACGCGCAGGGTGTCGGGGTAGAGCGAGGATTTGAGGGCGAGGTAGTAGATCCGGTTGTCGGCCTGCCCGTGCGAGCAGTTCGTAGCGATCAGCGCGTCCAGGCTTTTCAGTACCGATACGTCGGTCGAGGAGCCGCGGGAGTACGAGACATGGGAGGCGAAATTTCGCCAGGAGACTTCGTTGACATCGCCTACGCCTTCCCGCAGGAAGCTGCGGAACTGGTCGTCGGAGAGATCGCTCCTTGCGACCCCGGTGAATGAGCAGAGGTCGGGCAGGGCGCCGGTGTCCATCAGGTGAAAGAGGGCGGGGCCGAGCTTTCGCCGGGTGAGGTCGCCGGATGCGCCGAGGATTACGACGGTCGTCTTGCCGTTCTGGTTCTGGTCGGCCAACTGTTAGTCTCCGGTCGTGGTTTCCTGCCGCGTTTGATGC
The DNA here is from genome assembly GCA_030745955.1 of Dehalococcoidia bacterium. The sequence continues at coordinate 1,488 of JASLNQ010000416.1, forward strand.
GCAGGATTGGGGGTGCGGTTTTCGCGGGTGGCTGGTGCTGGTGTTTTTTTCCGGCTTTCACCCACACTCTAATCCTGCTCGCTTTGCTCCGGGCGTGCGAGGCGCACTTTGTCGCGCGTTGCAGCTCCGCGGGGCACACCAGGGCTTTGCTCCGGGCATGTGAGGCGCACTTTGTCGCGCGTTGCAGCTCCGCGGGGCACACCAGGGCTTTGCTCCGGGCATGCGAGGCGCACTTTGTCGCGCGTTGCAACTCCGCGGGGCACACCAGGGCTTTGCTCCGGGCATGCGAGGCGCACTT
>JASLNQ010000417.1 GCA_030745955.1 Dehalococcoidia bacterium
TCGTACCTCGCCTTGATCTCCTGCTCGGCCTGGGTCCCGGCCTCCTCGGGGTAGTCGGGGAGCGCATAGCCACGGGCCTGTAGCTCGGAGATGGCGGCCTTGAGCTGTGGGACTGAGGCACTGATGTTCGGCAGCTTGATGATGTTCGCCGCTGGCTCCAAACACAGCTCGCCAGCCATCGCCAGATAATCAGGCTTCTTCTGCTCGTCCGTCAGGTTCTCCGGAAAGTTGGCGATGATGCGCCCGGGCAACGAAATATCCCAGGCCTCCAGTTCGATCCCGGACCCCCTGGTGAATGCCCGAAGGACCGGTAGCAACGAGTGCGTGGCCAGGGCCGAAGCCTCGTCGACTCTGGTGTAGATGATCTGTGGTGCTGCTGGCATTTGCTTCTCCTAGACCGTTGGTTTCAGAGTACGGCTTCCCGGGCACTAGTAACCGAGGATGGACCGGAGCCAGAATCGGAATCGGCTTCAATGAGCTCCGGCGATCGTTCCCGACCCTGAGGGGCGTGAAGGTCGCTTCTTCCAGGGCCACATGGTGATTCCCCTCTGGCGCCGAAGCGTCATCGCATACGCTACCGCGTCCAATTGCGATGCGATTGCAGGTCCAATTGCTATCGAGTTGCGCAGGACAATGAAAAAAGTTTCGGAGCGGTGAATCCTATGCCGCTACCATGGCGCGACCCGCCTGCTGGTGGGGGACCGACTTCGGCATCGGCAGCGTGACCCAGGAGCGGCGAGAGGCGGCTTGAATCTCTGAACCCACCGATGCGCCCGGGTCATGGACCAGAATCTGCGTGCAGCCAGAAACGGACGTGTTGAGGAGTTCCATCTGAGGTGGCCGCGGGCGAAAAAGGGAATCCTGAAGGCACAAGTGAATGGCGACCGAACGCATCGACCGGCACCTGGTTCAAGTCGATCCTGGAAGCCGGCAACCCGGAACCGAGGCGAATCGATGATCCTCGAACACGCGGTGTTGAACGTCAAACCCGGCCGATCGGTCGAGTTTGAGCGGGCATTTCGGCAGGCGGAGCCGATCATCTCGGGATCGGGAGGGTATCTGTCGCACCAGCTACTGCACTGCATCGACCAGCCGGATCGTTTCTTATTACTCGTTCATTGGGAGACGCTTGAAGATCACGTCGATGGGTTCAGGAACTCGGAGCAGTACCAGGTTTGGCGGCGCCTGCTTCACGATTTCTACGATCCCTTCCCGGAGGTAGACCACTACGAGATAACCGGACCATCGTGACCGGCGACCGAGCGCGCGCCAGATCGAGCAATGGGGCACAGGCGGGTCGTGACGAACCCGCGAATCGTCGGCGTCAGTGGTGTCGAGATCAAGGATGTTGAATTTGGTGAAGGGGCTCCGGTGTCGGCGGGCTCCACGCCACGCTTCCCCTGCCGCTGCACCTCCTGAGACATCGCCAATCGCTATCGACGTGGCAATGAGGTGGCTCCCAACGTTCACTTTCGTCTCGAGAGTGCGCGTGCGCCCCACAGTTTTTGGTGGTTTTCGGACGCGAAACAACGCGATTTGGCACGGCGGCCGACGGGTCGAGTGGCCGGGATCCCCGTTCGGGTCCGACATCGCGTGTACCCCCTGCTCGACGTCAGGGACGACAACACGGTCGTGTTGGTCACACAACCCGTTACGGGCGGTACTGTACGCCGACGACTGAACCTCGGCAACTGAATGCGGCCGCCGAGAAGACCCGGCGGCCGTGTTGGGTCAGGCGGTGGCGACGCCGATGTTGGACCGGAGCTGTTCTATTGTTTCCTCG
>JASLNQ010000418.1 GCA_030745955.1 Dehalococcoidia bacterium
CGGTGGGGCATGGCCACTGAATCCCACCCTCGGTTTCGAGCCTGTCATACGTAATGCCACTAAAGAGCGGTGATAACTGTCGCATCTCGTCCCACACGTCACCTGGAGTTTCCAGCGATTGCGAAACTCCGAAGCGCCCCATCAGGTCGAGAAGAATGTCGATATCGGTTCGTGCCTCGCCGATCGGCTCTATCGCCGGGCGCACCCGTTGAACACGGCGTTCGCTGTTCGTGAAGGTACCGTCCGATTCGGCAAACGACGCAGCAGGAAGCACGACGTCCGCCAGTCGTGCCGTATCGGTCATGAAAATGTCCTGGACCACGACAAAATCGGCGGCCTCAAGCGCCGCCTGGGCGTGGTTCGTGTTGGGATCCGAAACAACCGTGTTTTCACCCATGATGTAGACGCCCCGGACCGAGCCCCGGATCATCTGGTCCATTGCGGTGATTTTGGTGATGCCGCGGCGTTTCGGCAGTTCAGCGCCCCAGGCCTTCTCAAACTTCTCTCGAACACCGGGCCGCTCAAGCTTCTGGTATCCGGGCAGATCGGTCGGCAGCGCGCCGGAATCGGACGCCCCCTGGACATTGTTCTGCCCCCGCAGTGGATTTACGCCGGCACTTGGCATGCCGAAGTTCCCACCAAGCATGCCCAGGTTGGCGATCGACTGGACGTTGTGCGAGCCGCACGAGTGTTCGGTGATGCCAAGCGTGTAACAGATAGCAGCCTTTGGCGAAGCTGCGGCGTATTCGCGGGCAGTTGCTACGATCTCTTCCGCCGCGACTCCGCATATCTCGGCTGCGTATTCAGGCGTGTAGGTCTCAACATGCATTGCCAGTTCGTCGAAGCCCTCAGTACGCGCAGCGACATACTCGCAGTCGTACAGACCCTCTTTGATCATCACGTGGGCGAGTGCGTTGAACAGCGGGATGTCAGTGCCGATGTTGATCTGGAGGTGGCGTGAAGCCCACTTTGTAAGTTCGATCTTGCGGGGGTCGATTACGACCAGTTTCGCCCCGTTTCGGACGGCACGCTTCATTCGCAGCGAGATGACCGGGTGCGCCTCGGTGGTGTTCGATCCGGCCACGAGCAACAAATCCGTGCTGGCCAGCTCCTCGATGGAGTTCGTCATGGCACCCTTGCCAACCATGACCGCCATACCGGCGACCGTTGGGGCGTGTCAGGTACGGGAGCAGTTGTCGATATTGTTCGTGCCGATGCCGATGCGAGCGAATTTCTGCATCAGGTAGTTCGCTTCGGTGACCGAGCGTGCTGACGACCAGCAAACGACCGAGTCGGGGCCGGATTCATCCCGGATGGCCTTGAGCCGACTCGTAACCAATCCCAGCGCCTCGTCCCACGATGCTCGCCGGAAGGCGCTGTTATCAGTGCCGGGCCCTACTCGAATCAACGGGTACCTGAGGCGCTCCTCGCTCTTCACGAACTCCCATGATGCGAACTGGCCTTTTACGCACAACGACCCCCGGCTCGGCGCTTCAAAATCGGGTTCGGTACCCATCAACTCGCCGTCTTCGCTCAGGAGGTGGATGCCGCAGCCGACGCCGCAGAAGGGGCAGATTGTGGCAGTGCGCTCAAGTTTCTCAGCCCTGGTCCTACCGGCGGTCTTGCGGTCAGTCAGCGCGCCAGTCGGGCAGGTGTTGATGCACTGCCCGCAGAAAGTGCATGGCGATTTAAGTAGCTCGTTCTCGAAGTACGAGGCGATTTTGCTGTCCT
>JASLNQ010000419.1:0-422 GCA_030745955.1 Dehalococcoidia bacterium
GGTGCAGGGTGGGTGCACGGTTCAAGAGCACCGGGTGTTCCCTGATCACGTCGTCGAGCACGTTCCAGACCTGCGGCTTGCGTCGCTCGACCATGCGCTTGGCCGACTTGATGTTCTGGGCGACCTCCTCGTCGACCAACTTCTTCATCACGAAGGGCTTGAACAACTCAAGTGCCATGATCTTGGGCAGCCCGCACTGATGGAACTTGAGGGTCGGGCCGGCCACGATGACCGAACGGCCCGAGTAGTCGACTCGCTTACCCAGAAGGTTCTGACGGAACCGGCCCTGCTTGCCCTTGAGCATGTCCGAGAGGGACTTCAGCGGACGGTTGCCCGGGCCGGTAACAGGTCGTCCGCGCCGACCGTTGTCGAACAGGGCGTCGACGGCCTCCTGGAGCATCCGCTTTTCGTTGTTCACGATG
>JASLNQ010000419.1:432-1730 GCA_030745955.1 Dehalococcoidia bacterium
GTTGATGACACGCCGGTAGAGGTCATTCAGGTCGGAGGTGGCAAAACGGCCACCGTCAAGCTGGACCATCGGCCGTAGTTCAGGCGGGATCACCGGAACCACATCGAGGATCATCGCCCTCGGTTCGTTGGCACGCCGACCGTACTTGTCGCGGCGGTTGAACGCAGCCACGATCTTGAGGCGCTTGATGGCCTTCTGCATCCGCTGGGCAGAGAGCGGCTTTTGACCCTCGGGAGGATCGATCATCGTCCGAAGCTTGACCTCCTCGTCGTCGAAGTCGATCCTGTCGATCAGCTGCGCCAACGCGTCGGCGCCCATGCCGCCCTCGAAGTAGTCGCCCCAACGGTCGACCAGCTCACGCCAGAGCAGGTCGTCATCAATGATCTGGCGTGCGAACAGGGTGCTGAACTCGTCCCACGCCCTGTTCAGGACCTCGAGCTCGGTCTCGTACTGCTCGCGGATGAAGGCCAGGTCCTTGTCGGCTGCCCGCTGTCGGGCACGTAGGTCGGTGTCCTTGGCACCCTCGGCCTCGAGTTGAGCCAACTCGGCCTCGAGGTCCTCCTGGCGGCGATCAAGCTCGCGGTCACGCTCCTCCTCGATTGCGGTGCGCTCCTCGACCAGCTCCTCTTCGAGCTGGGGGAGGTCCTCGTGGCGCTTGTCCTCGTCGACCCAGACCACGAGGCTGGCAGCGAAGTAGATGACCTTCTCCAGTTGCTTGGCCTTGAGTTCCTCACGGGGCTCGGTGCCCATCAGCAGGTACGCCAACCATGACCTGGTTCCACGCAGGTACCAGATATGAACAGCCGGTGCCGCCAACTCGATGTGGCCCATGCGTTCACGCCGGACCTTTGAGCGCGTCACCTCGACTCCGCAGCGCTCGCAGATGATTCCCTTGAAGCGGACGCGCTTGTACTTACCGCAGTAGCACTCCCAGTCCTTGGTAGGGCCGAAGATCTTCTCGCAGAAGAGCCCGTCCTTTTCAGGCTTGAGCGTGCGGTAGTTGATGGTCTCCGGCTTCTTCACCTCGCCGTTGGACCACATACGTATGCCGTCGGCGGTGGCTAGGCCAATCCGAAGCTGGTCGAAATCGTTGACGTCGAGCACTCGTCTACTTCCTACGTCTTGTCACTGGGTACATGTCACTTGCTGGCGGTCTGAACTCGGATGGATCAGTGGAGAAGGCCGGCGCTGCGGCGTGCATCTTCTTCGTCTGATCCACGCTCGGGCCTTGAGATGTCGATGCCGAGGGACTCGGTCGTGCGGTAGAGGTCCTCGTCGAGCTCGTGCATCTCGATCTG
>JASLNQ010000041.1 GCA_030745955.1 Dehalococcoidia bacterium
GTTTCCTGATCGGTGACCTGCACCCACACCTGATGTCGATCCCGTTCCTCCTCACCGGGATCACCATACTGACCGCCCTGTTCATCACACATCGCTCCATCTCGTTCGTTGCGTTGAAACGAAACGTTCCTGCGACCCTGATCGCGGCAATCGTCCTCGGCTCGTCCGGGTTTATCAATTTCTGGGATATCGGCCTGTTGCTGTTGCTCTCGAGCGCCCTGGTAGTGGCGAGCTGGATTTCGAGTCGCGATTCCGGCCTGACCAATCTCCTGAAAGCAGGGCTACCGCTTGGTGCGCTCTGGCTCGTTGGAATCCTCATCTACTCCCCGTTCTACCTGGGGACCGCCGAAAGCCAGGTCCAGTGGCCCCCGGTCGCCCCGGTCGCCTACGGCACGCGCCCGGTCCAATTCCTGTCCGTGTGGCTTCTCCTGTTGATCGTGGTGACCCCGGTCGTCCTGGTCTTCGCGAACAGATACGCCACAGTCGTCTATCACCAGTTACGGGACCAGGACACCTCGAACCACGCCGACCGCAACCGTGTCTGGCTACCCGCCTGGTTAACCGCCCTGGCACTGGTACTCGTTCCATGGCTGGTGTGGGTTGTGACCCACCTCTCGTACAACGATGACGCCCGCTCGTCTGATGTCGTGTCCCGGTTGCCCCTCACGGGCACACTCGGCCTGGTATCAGTCATCCTTATCGCAGTCATCCTCACCCGGGCAAGGCGTGGTGCCGACGACGGGGCGCATCACGTCCTGCTGCTCGCGGCACTCGCCGTGTACCTGCTGTTCGCAGCCGAGCTGTTCTTCGTTCACGACCTGTTCGGCAACCGCATGAATACCGTGTTCAAGTTCTACTACCAGGCCTGGATAGCGCTCTCCGTTGTCGGTGGCTACGGAGCGTACATCTGGTGGAGGTACCATCCCGCGCTCACCGGGCGGTTGAGGTGGGTCAGCAGAACCGGAATCGCCGTCTTTGCCGTAATAGCTATCAGTTCCATTTACTTTCCGGTCGCATCCGCCGTGTCCAAGACGCTCGACTCACCGCTCGGTCCAAACCTGGATAGCCTGAGTTTTCTCGAAGCGAACATGCAGGACGAAAAGGACGTGATCGAACTGATTCGTAAACGGGCTGACACAGATGATGTGCTGGTCGAGGCAGTCGACGAACGTGGAGGGAGTTATACACCGTATGCCCGCATATCCGGCTCATCGGGTGTACCCACCGTTCTCGGCTGGCTGGGGCACGAAAGGCAGTGGCGGGGGAGCGACGAGTCTTTCGCCGACCGCCAGGGCGATGTCGAAACTATCTACACCACCGGCGATGCACAGGAAATCCGCGATTTGATCGACAAATATTCGCTGACGATGGTGGTTGTCGGACCGCGGGAAAGATCAACCTACGGCAACATCGACATGGCGATGTTCGATACGCTAGGTGACCGAATTATCGAACACGGCGACTACACCGTGTTCAGCATCACTCGATAACCGTTGAAATCAGAAGACAGACCAGCCCGACAGACCCAATTCGCCACCGGCGAATGGACGGGTGACCGTTGGATCACGATAAACCAACCCGAAACAGGCGCTCCGGCACCTCGCGCACGGCCGGGTTCAACGCGCGATCCTGAACCGGCCACCGGCATCTCGATCCCGTTCCGGATCGAGTGGTCGATCTACGCCGGACTGGTACTCATCGCTCTCGCAATGCGGCTCTACGACCTCGGCGGACGGGCTGTCCATCACGACGAGAGCCTGCATGGCTACTTCGCATACCAGTTGTTCAACGGCAGTGGCTACGAGCACAACCCGCTGATGCACGGGATGTTCCTGTTCCAGTCGGTGGCGACATCATTCTTCCTCGTCGGTGACAGTGATTTCGCCATGCGGCTCCCGATGGCCCTGTTCGGAGCGGGCCTTGTACTCGTGCCACTGCTCCTGAGGCCCCGGATAGGCCAGGTGGGAGCGCTGATCGCAGGCGTGCTGCTCGCCTTCTCGCCAACACTCTTTTACTTCAGTCGGTTTGCCCGAAACGACATATTCATGGCCGTCTTCGCACTCGCCCTCGTCGGGGTGATGTGGCGCTACCTGGACGAGCGAAGGAACCGCTGGCTATACATCGGGGCCGCCCTGGTCGCCATCGGTTTCGCAACGAAAGAGACGCAGTACATCGTGGTCGCGCTGCTCGGGGCCTATCTCTTCTCGCAGGCCTGGCGGGAGATCCGCGACTGGCTTTACGCCCGGCGGACTCTCAGCGAGTTCGGCCCGTCCGCTTCATTCCTGGTCCTCCTGGTGACCCTGAGCCTGCCCCTCGTCGCAGCCGGTGTATCGATATTCCAGAACATGTTCGGTGTGACTCTCGCCGCCGAAGACGGCTCACCGGGCCTGAAGGTCGGAGCCCCCAACGGCGATGGCTGGTACGTGGCCATCGCTGTCAGCGCGGCGATGCTGGCCGCAGCGCTCTCGATCGGGTGGTACTGGAAACGCAATGTGTTCCTCGCCGCCTGGGCGGTGTTCGCACTCGTCTTTTTCGCGTTGTTCTCAAACTTCGGATCGCATCCCGGCGGCGTTGGGAGCGGTGCATGGCAGTCCCTCGGCTACTGGCTGGCCCAGCAGGATGTCGCCCGTGGCGGCCAGCCCTGGTACTACTACTTTACGATAGGCGCGATCTACGAATTCCTGCCTTTCGCGGTGGCCGGCGCAGGCGTGATCTATTACGGATTCAGATCGGGAATCGCCCCCTGGTTGCTGATGGCGCTGGCCATCGCCGGATTCGTGGTCCTCGCCAACAACGACCTGAGCTTCCAAAGGGGAATGGTTCAGGGCGTAGAAGAGGATGTCCTCACGTACACCGGCAAGGCCGCGCTACTAGTGATTTACGCGTCGTTCATCGCACTCCCGGCCGTGCTTAGGACATCGAGGTTCAACAAGTTCCTCATCTTCTGGTCCATCGGCACGTTTATCGCCTACACGCACGCGGGCGAAAAAATGCCGTGGCTGCTCGTCAATATCACTCTCCCGGCGATCATCCTCGCCGCAAAGACACTGAACGACGTCGCGATGTCGATCGACTGGCCCGGGGCGATCCGCAGCCGTGCCGCCTTCGCGCTGGTCGGTGTTCCGGTGTTTTTCCTGCTTGCCTGGAAGATGGTGTTCTTCGAGTTCGGCCTGGGCGGCCAGCAGTTTGCCTCCGCCTGGGCGATTCTTGCCGGGCTCGGACTGCTCTTCCTCGGGCTCCTCTACCTCGCCAGCCAGATCGGCCGGTTGCAGGCACTCGGCATCGTCGGTCTCGTGACAGCTGGATTATTGTTCGGGCTGACCTTCCGGGCGGGTTGGATCGCCAGCTACGAGAATGGCGACATTCCTCGTGAAATGCTCGTTTACACCCAGACCGCGCCCGATCTGCACCGGCTGGCGAAAGAAATCGAAGAGACCGCAAAACTTACCGGCGACCGTACCGAGATCAAGCTGGCAATCGACACCCGGGACGCCTACTCGTGGCCGTGGCAGTGGTACCTGCGCCGATACACGCAGGTGGCTTTCACCGATCACACCTCGGACGATATCACGGTGGGCGAAGACAGGCTGATCGCCGTCATCAATGAACATAACAACACCAAGACGATCCCTAACCTCCCCGACGGATTTTCCGATGGCCGCCGGCTGGTTCACCGATGGTGGTTCCCGGAAGAGTACCGCGAACTGAAGCCCGAAACGTTCTTTGAAACGCTGATCGACCGGAACCGGTGGAAAGGATCGATAGACTATTTCCTTTACCGGAAACTTGCCAATCCCATCGGCTCGATCGATTCTTACGTCTACTACTCCAACGAGGTTCCGTTAGTCCCGGCAGAATAAAGTGCTTGGTTAGGCAGTCTGGGGACACCTTCAGCTTTTCATGATTATCGGCAACAAGGCCTTCTGGCTGGGCGCGGTTGGCAGCGCGGTATTCTTCGCTGTGTTCATCGTGCTGTTTGTCGATTTCGACACGATCGGTGGCGTGCTCGGCGATGCCAATTACACGTATATCGCGCCTTCGATCGTGTTCTATTTCATCGCGGTCTGGTTTCGCACGGAACGGTGGAAATTCCTGCTGCGCCCGTTGATCGGGAAACCAAGGCGAAGCATTTATTCGGTCGTGGTTATCGGCTACATGGCCAACAACCTGATCCCCGTGCGGATCGGCGAGGTCGTCCGTGCGTACTACCTGAGCCTGCGAGAAGCCTGCTCGGCACCGGCGGCATTCGGCACCGTGGCGGTCGAACGGGCAACCGACGTGTTGGCCCTGCTGTTCTTTCTCGCCGCGGCGGGACTGATGGGCACGGTCGGTGTCGAACGCGCAGTCGGGGATATTTCATCAGATGTGCCGGGTGGGGCGGCGGTTCTCGCACTCGCCGCACTGCTGCCGTTCGTGCTTGTGCTCACCATTGTCGTGATCATCTCCTCTGCCAGCACCGAAACCGTCATCCACTGGCTCGACCGCAGCATGTTCATGATTGGCCGGGGCATCCGGACCCGCCTCCTGGATATCGCCGAGCGCCTGCTGGAAGGACTCACGGTTGTCAGCTCGCTGGCCGATCTGTTCAAGGTCTTCCTGTGGTCGCTCCCGGTCTGGGCGGCAGAAGCGGTGATGTACTACCTGATCGCCCTGGGATTTGAGCTTCGCCCCGTTTTCGACAGCCAGCTTGAGTTCATCGCGGTGATACTGGTATTCACAGCGGCTGCGAACCTCGCCGGCGTTTTGCCATCGACAGCTGGTAGCTGGGGCCCGTTCGACTTTTTCGGTGCCGCCGCACTGGTTGCGCTCGGAGTGGGGCAGGAAGTCGCCGCCGCCTATGCCCTGACGGTTCACGTGGCCCTCTGGGTCCCGCCGACTGCGCTGGGGGCGGTGCTGCTGGTCGCCGATGGCCGCTCACTTTCCGGCCTGATGAAGGGCGCACAGCAATCTGATCAACCGATAGCCGGGGGAAGTCCTTCACCATGAAAATAGGGATCATCGGTGCCGGTGCAGCCGGTCTCAGTGCGGCGTTCGACCTGTCATCACGGGGGCACCACGTGGTCGTCTACGAAGCCGCCCCGTTCGTCGGAGGCCAGGCCTCCACCATCCCCGTCGGTGGCGGCCCGCTCGAGCGTGGCTATCACCACCTCTTCACCAATGACTCGGCGATCATCGACCTGATGGCGGAACTGGGCGTTGGCGACGCCTTGAAGTGGTATCCCTCGCGGGTCGGTACATACACCTCGGGCAAGGTCTACAAAACGACGACCCCACTCGACCTGCTACGCCTCGGCGCGTTGCCCATCAGGGACCGTGTAAAGCTAGGGCTGTTCGCACTTCGCGTGAAACGGATCAAGAACTGGCGGGAGCTTGAAGACCAGACCGCCGACTACTGGCTGCGTGAACGACTCGGCGGCATGGCCTACGAGAAGGTCTGGGCACCGCTGCTGAAGGGCAAGTTCGGCGACTACTACGACCAGGTCGGCATGCCATGGTTCTGGTCGAAGATCCAGACCCGCTTCGCCTCCCGGCAGGGCATTCGAGGTCGTGAAATGCTCGGGTACCCGGACGGCAGCTTCGATGTCATATTCGATCGTCTGAAGAGCGTCATCGAATCTCAAGGCGGCGAGGTCCACCTGTCAACACCGGTAGTGAAGATCGAAGTCGTCGATGGCGTCGCAAAGGCGCTGCTAACCCGCCCTCCCGGTTCAGGCGAGGGAAACCAAACCCGTGAAGAGTTCGACTGCGTCCTGTCAACCATGCCCTCGTTCTCTTTCCCCAAGCTTCTCGATCTGCCCGCCGATTACCTCGACCGGTTGACTGGCGTTCATTACCTGGCCGCCGTCGTCCTGGTCCTGGAAATGACGCGACCGCTAACCGATTTCTACTGGATGAATATCGCCGATCCCGAAGTACCGTTCCTCGGCCTGATCGAGCACACCAACATGCTCCCGAAAGAGTGGTACGGTGGTAGCCATGTTCTCTACCTCACGAACTATCTCGACCGCTCGGAACCGCTCTTCCAGATGTCGAAAGACGAGCTTGTTGACCACTACCTGCCCCACCTCACAAAGTTCAACCCTGCGTTCGACCGCTCGTGGATCACGGCAACACACCACAATGCCCTCAGCGCCGCCCAGCCCGTCATTGGCACTAACTATTCCGACGCCATCCCGGCTCACCGCACCCCGGTCCAACGGCTCTATCTTGCCAATACCACGCAGATCTACCCTGAAGACCGCGGCACAAACTACAGCGTCCAGATGGGCCGCGAGATGGCTTCTTTGATTTTGAGCGATGAAAAACAGGGCTGGCGGAACTGGAAGTAAACTGTCGCCGGCACGAAATCGAAACACTCAGGACTGGAAACACATTCTCATGGGACTTCTTGACGGCAAGGTCGCGATCATCACGGGTGCAGGCACGGGTATCGGGCGCGAAGCGGCGCTGATGTTCGCTGCCGAAGGTGCAAAACTGGTTCTGGCGGGCCGCCGGATCGAGCCTCTGAACGAAGTGGCGGAGATCATTATCACGAACGGTGGCACCGCGGTTGCCCGTTCGACCGACCTCGAGGATGGCGACGCCGCAGCCGCCCTGGGGCAGTGGACGCTCGAAGAGTTCGGCCGGGTCGACATTCTCGTCAACAACGCAGGCCACAGCTCCCGTGCCAAGTCCATTCGATACGTCAAACCCCTGGACTGGGACAGCGTGTACCGGGTGAACGTCGAAGGCGTCTACCGCCTGACACAATCGGTGGTCGAATCGATGATAGAGCAGGGCAGCGGGACCGTTATCACCACGTCGTCCTATGCCTCGCTGAACCCATCGCTGCTCGGCGGTTCTGCCTATGGCGCGGCAAAAGCCGCTTCGCACAACATGATGCGCGGGATCAACCTCGAACTGAACGCCAGAGGCATACGTGCGACGACAATTATCCCGGCGGAAGTCGACACTCCCATTCTCAACAACCGTCCACACAAACCCGATGCCGCAGCACGGGCCACGATGATGCAGCCCGAGGATGTCGCGCAGGCGATCCTGCTATGTGCCACGATGCCGGGCCGGACGGTGGTCGAGGAAATCGTGATGAAGCCGACGCAGCCGCGTGACCGCACGCTCGACATTGCAGCAGCCGAAAAGGCCGGCTCACCCGGCACATAATTCCCACTCCCTTCCAGGGAGGGGGTTTAGGGGGTGGGTCGCCTCGCCGGACCGGAAAACTACTCGCCGGAAAAGTACTCCAGCATCTGTGCAAAGTAGAAGCTCTGCCAGCCCGACTCGTAACTCTCGGCCTGTCCTTCCGGAATGTTCCAGTGGCTCAGGGTCACACGTGTGCCAGCCGGTATCGGCTCGAGAGTCACTTCGAGGGATGAATCCGGGTCGGTCTCCGAAAACCCGGTGGTTCGCCACGTCTGCAGGATTCGCCTACCGTCCTCAAGCTCCAGGTTTATACCGTTGATATAGCCGTCATGCGCCGTAAACGCGCCGCCAACCTCGGTCGATGCAGTCGCCTCAGCCTGCGTGAAAGCGCCGTGCTCCTCGCCATTGAGCCAGGCGTCATAAATGGCCTGTGTCGACGCCGGCAACTCTGTTGAAACAGTAAAACTGTTCATAACCAACCCTCGTACTTTTAGTCTCGGTCCTTTATTTCTGGATTCGAAATCGTATCCGGGTTAACCCCACCCCACGAATCGCGTAACTTCACACGTCGTTCACCACGCCCGCCAACGACCTCGAAAACCGGGGACTCATGGCCGCCCCAGTGGTAGTGCTGGCCCGGCTCGTCGGTGACCTCGATAGTCACGTCCGAGCGGTCAAAAAGGTCGGGCCGCAGACGCGTACCGAGTCCCGGCCCCTCGGGTGCCAGCAGATAGCCGTCCTCGACCCTTATGTTGGTCTCGACGACCCTGTCGTACCAACCGCCCGTGCCGTAGAACGCCCGGCACGACTCCATCAGGTAAACGTTCGGCGCGTTCATCGAGACATGAGCGCAGGCAAACATATTGACCGGACCGGTCATGTCGTGCGGCGCAACCGGCCGTTGCTCCGCCTCGGCCATGATGCAGATCTTCCTGGTTTCGGTAATACCGCCGGTCCAGATCAGGTCGGGCATCACAACCTCGGCAGCCCCCGCCCTCAGGTACTCCCGGAACTGGTACTTGCTGATTAGCCGCTCCGATACGCACACGGGGGCCTCGATCTCGTCGGCCAACCGCAGGTGGCTTTCGACATTGGTGGGCTGGATCAACTCCTCCTGCCACATCATGTCGAGGTGGTCCATCGCCTTGCCGATCTTGATCGCCGAGTTAAGGTTCCACCTGCCGTGACCGTCGTTCGCCACTTCCAAACGGTCTCCGACAGCGGCACGAATCTCCTCAACCGGCTTAATCAAAAGCCTGAGGTCTTCGTTCGAAATATAGGTACCGCGGGTGAGATCGGCGAACTGGTCGGTGAAGGCCCACTTCATCGCCGTGATGCCCTCGTCCAGGAGGCTTTTGGCGAGCGTCCCAGGATCAAGTATCGCCATCTCCATGTCGTGGTTGTCGCCATACTGGCCGGTCGTGTTGTACGTACGGATACGGTCGCGGCACGCACCGCCCAGCATGTTGTAGATCGGCTGGCCTGCTACCTGCCCGGAGATATCCCACAGCGCAATGTCGATCGCCGATATCGCCCTGGCCTCAGCGCCTGCGTATCCGTAGGCATTCGCCATATCGAACATGTCCCGCCAGTGCCGCTCGATGGCCAGTGGGTCTTTCCCAATCAGCATCGGTGCGAACATCTCGTGTACGCATCCGTCCACGGCCCGCGGGCCGAAATACGTTTCCCCGAGGCCAACTTGCCCTGAGTCGGTCTTCACCTGCACCCACGTGATCGCCGGGAATTCGGCAAGGTGGACCGTTTCGATTGACGTGATCTTCAAGTTGGGCTCCGTCGGGTGAACGCCGGGTGTCGCCAGTGGCCTTCCCAATGGCAAAAAGATAGATTGCCGCCGTATTCTATGCGGCCTATCCTCACCGCGGCCCAAACAACCACTCGAAACAACCCGGACTGATAAGGACCCTGAACATTGGCCGACAGCACCACCGACCGGCTTGCGAACTGCTACACCGGCGCCGTCTTCGACGTCATGCGAGAAATGGGGCATCCTGACTGTGCGCTGCCCCACGGCATTCGCCCCCTCGACGACACGCAGACACTCGCCGGGCAGGCGTGGACCTGCAGCGGGCGAATCGACGACTCGATCTCAGACGATGAGTCGCTACTCAGCTGGACCGGACTCCTGGGCAAGGCGCCAGCAGACTCCGTGCTGGTGTGCCAGCCAAACGATTCAACGATCGCGCACATGGGCGAACTATCGGCCGAAACCCTCAAATACCGGGGTGTGCGCGGTTACGTAGTTGATGGCGGCACGCGCGACGCAGACTTCATCAAGAAACTCGGCTGGCCCATCTTCTTCCGCTATTACACCCCCGCGATGTCGTGGGCGTCTGGGGTGTCGAATCGATGGGCGAACCGATCGTAATCGGCGACGTCACGATATCCACCGGAGACTGGATACTGGCCGACATTGACGGCGTGGTGGTCGTGCCGGAATCGCTGATCGGCGATGTGCTCGATAAAACCGAGGAAATCATGTCGACCGAGAGTGAGTTGCGGACTATGATCCTCAGCGGAATGGACCCGCAGGAGGCCTACAGGAAATACCGGCTTTTCTGAGCCAGTTATTTCACACGGTTCTACGTTGTGTGGCCTATTGGGCTCTGCTAGGATTGTGAACCGATTCGCAAAGTCGAATATCCAGTTTTTTCGATGAGGTTATGTTGACAACTGCCGACACGGAGCGCGGCTCCCGGTTGCGTGAACAGATCAGGCAGGCGCTGAACTCGCAGCGACAGCCCACCATCACTGTCCTCTCATCTCTCCTGGCGGTGCAGGACTCGATCCACTACCTGCCCGACGAGGCCATCAACGAAACGGCGACTTTCTGCGGCTCCACGATCAACGAAGTGTGGAGCGTCGCGTCGTTCTACACCAACTTCAAGTTCACTACTCCGGGGGAAAAGACCCTCGACGTGTGCTGGGGTCCTGCATGTCATGTGCTTGGCGCACAGAGCATCCTCAACTCGGTCCACGGTGCACTCGAACTGGCCGAGGAAGGTGAAAGCCAGGATGGCAAGGTGAGCCTGAAGTACAACACCTGCCTGGGTGCATGCGCGCAGGGTCCGTGTATTGCCATCGATCACCACCTGATCGGCAAGCAGACACCCGAATCGGCGGCGGCGATAGCAAGAGACCTACGAGGACTCGAGGGCTAGTCCGCAAACCGACCAGCTAGTAAAAGGAAACCGATGCCAACGCCGTTCGAAGAACTCCAGGCCCGCGCCGCCAGGCGCTGGGAGGAGCTGACTGCCGGCGAAAACGCATGGATCCGGGTCGGGGGCGGCACATCGGGCCAGGCTGTCGGTGCCGACGCGGTGTTCGACGCCTTCAAGACCCACGTGGAATCTTCAGGCGCGAAGGCCAATGTTTCGATGGTCGGTGCGCTCGGACTGATGTACATGGAACCGCAGGTCGACGTGCTGATGCCAGATGGCTCACGCATCTACTACGGGAACGTTCGACCGGAAGAAGCGGCAACCATCGTCGAGCAGCATGTGATGAACGGCGAACCGCTCCTCGATCGTGCATTTGCCTGCTCCGGCGGCGATGGCTTGAAGACCGGCGGCCTGCCAACCCTCGAAAGCATGCCGATGGTCGCCAGCCAGACCCGCATCGCCACCCGAAACTTCGGTGATATCGACCCGCACGACCTCCTCCAGTACGTCGCCAACGACGGCTACTCCGGGCTGAACAAGGCCCTGACCGAGATGACGCCAGAGGAGATCGTCGAAGAGGTCAAGAACTCCGGCTTGCGTGGCCGCGGCGGGGCAGCGTTCCCCGCTGGCCTGAAGTGGAGCTTCCTGGCACCCTCGACCGCTCCGGTGAAGTACGTGCTCTGCAACTGCGAAGAGGGCGACCCCGGGGCGTTCAACGACAAGGGGATAATCGAGGCCGACCCGCATACGCTTATCGAGGGTCTGATCATCAACGGGTACGCGACCCGCTCAACCCACGGCTACGTTTTCATCCGCCAGGGCCACGAGTTTCCGATCAATGCGGCCCGTAAGGCCATCGAGGCGGCATACGAAGCCGGGTTGCTCGGTCAGAATATTCTCGGGACCGATTTCTCGTTTGAGATGGAAGTTTCGCTCACCGGCGACTCCTACGTGGCCGGTGAAGAGACCGCCCTTATGGAAGCCATCGAAGGCAAGCGTTCAACTCCCCGGTTCAAACCTCCGTTCCCCGCCGCGGCAGGCCTCTGGCAGAAGCCGACCAATATCAACAACGTCAAGACGATCGCGTACGTCCCCGAATTAGTGCGAAACGGCTCGGAATGGTTCAAGGGCATCGGCACCGAGACGACGTCCGGTACCGCCATCGTCTGCCTCTCCGGCCACATCAAGTACCCGGGGATGTATGAAGTCCCGATGGGGATGACCATCCGCGACGTGCTCGAAACAATCGGCGGTGGCGTTTCCGAGGGCGAGCGGATCAAGGTGCTCCAGGCGGGTGGACCGCTCAACGGGCTGCTTGGCGAAGAAGCCTTCGACACGATGATCGATTTCGACGCCATGTCAGCAGCGGGCGCGTCGATCGGCTCCGGTGGAATTATCGTTGGAAACGAAACGACGAACGTTGTCGACATGCTGCGGACACTCGTTGCGTTCAACCAATTCGAATCGTGCGGCAAATGCTTCCCGTGCCGACTCGGGAACACCCACATGCTCGAAATTCTCGACCGCATGTGCAAGAACAAGGCAAAACCGGCCGACCTCGCCCTGCTCCAGCGCGTTGGCAACTGCATGAAGGCAGGCTCGTTCTGTGGCCACGGTCAACTCGGCTACAACCCGATCGCATCGGCCCTGAAGTACTTTGGCGATGAGATCAAGTCCTGCCTCGACGGTGAGCTCGAACTGACCGGCGTCTTCGGTGGCGGCACCATGATCCTTCCCACCCGCACGCGACCCTAGTCCCAAGCTCAAGCATCCGGAGATTTCTGAATGGCCGATGGAACTTCTTTCAAGATCGATGGCCGCGAGGTAGCAGCAAAGCCTGGCCAGACGATTCTGCAGGCGGCGCTCGATCAAGAAATCTACATTCCGTACCTCTGCTACTACCCGCTGATGAAGCCGCAGGGCTCCTGCCGGGCCTGCATGGTCG
>JASLNQ010000420.1 GCA_030745955.1 Dehalococcoidia bacterium
AAAAAAACCCCTGGCTGCTTCGTCAGGGGTTCACTAATGGCAGTTTGCGTAATTTCGGTCTGCCACCGTGAGGCCACACCCTTGGCGGGGAGCAGTCACTCAGCTGTTCCCCGGCAGGTCTCCTGGCTCACGGGTTTTCGGTCGAAATCTCTTCGACTCGGCGACGGGTCCGCGCCTTCCCGTCTGTACGTCGACAGTGGCTGAATGCGAATCGTCTTCCCGGTCACAGTGGCGCTACCGCAGCGGATTCTCACCGCCTTCCCTTTTGGCCCGTGCGAGCGCATTAGCTCGAATCAGGCACCGGGGAACCACAAATATTCAGTTGATAAACCGAGGCTAGCCGCCGGATTACCTGGTGTCAATCTTCTTGAACTGCGCTTCGTCCATCAGGTAAGTGCACTCGTTCGCCTGCCTGGCGATTGACGCATTGTGCTCAACTCCCGGGCCTAGCAGACTCTGGACCATTGCCTCATCGACGGTGCAGATGATGTTGTCATCGGCGGACGCCCTGCGGTACGGACAGTTGGTGACTCGAATCTTGAGGCCATCTCCGTTGGCTTCGATAATCGGGTCGTAGCCGCCGTCCTCAAATGCTGCCCGCACCGCATCGAGAGGTTCTCTCCCCCGGCTGTATTCGGTGGCCCGTTTCTGGCCAATGCGGGTAAGCGTATCTTTCAGGACCTCGGAACCGGCCCGGCCGCCTATGGCGTCAGCCGATATGGACTCGATCTCTCGCACCAGTTCGGTAAGGAGCCGGCTGTAGTCCTTCGGGACTGAGTCGTGCCCTTTTTCAGTGAGGTGGAAGGAATACTGGGGACGCCCTGTCGGTTTTCGGACCTCGGTGTGGTCGACGAGTCCATCCCGTTCAAGAATGTCGAGGTGCCTGCGTACCGTAGCGGGTGCCAGGTCCATCTCTGCAGCAAGATCATCGACGTTCACACCGTTGTTCTGGCGGATGATCGTTAGAATGTTGTCTCGCGAAATCGACATTTTGTACTCTCCATGCGTTGCACCGCCGAAAACGCTAACACGTTCTCCCGTCAAAAATGCAACTAATCATGCATAGTAAAGATAACTGATTTGTTACCCAATCAGACTACCGTGACGTGATTTCCGCAATGTTCGCAATGTTGGGTTAAAATTGTGAGGATGTTGGTCAAAACCCTCGGGTAGGCACTTCGCCACTCGCGAATCGGGTCAACTTTTCGGAGCCAGAACGTATATGAGCCCTTCTTCATCAGCAAAGAACAAACCAACGGCCAAGGAACAACCTGAAGCGAAAAGCGACGAGTGCGTTCACCACTGGGTGATCGACCCGCCGAACGGAGCCGTCAGCCAGGGTCGTTGCAAAGCGTGCGGTGAAGAGAGAGAATTCCGCAACTCTTTCGAGTACTCGTCCTGGTACGGAAACAAGTCACCCGGCGCAAAAGGCGGCGCAAAAGGCGGGGCCCAGGCGGGTGCGGCACAGGGTGGGGCAGCCGGGACCAGCACTGACTCACCCGCCGCAGGCAAAGCTCCTGCCGATAAGAAATAGCCTTATCTGAACAGGTCTCGCTCAGGAAGTCGAAGCAGTCTGCTTATCGGGAAATCACCCGGTTCCCATTCCACGCCCCGGACAATCGCGCCCGGAATTCTTCCGCTTTCGCCCATCACGAGTTGAGCCGCCGATGCAATCTCGTCGGCAAGCGATACGGTGCTGGTCGCCATGGTGC
>JASLNQ010000421.1 GCA_030745955.1 Dehalococcoidia bacterium
CCGGCCTGGGCAGCCTCGTACAACACATACTCGACGGGCCGGATGCCCTTGGTCAGGACCAGCGCGCGGGTGGTGTCGGTCTGTATGGCAGCAAGCTGGACGTCCGGCCGGTCGCCACGGACGATGACGCCGGTGTTTTTGCGACTCGAAAAGTAGAACGGACCCCAGTCGAGGACGAGGCCGCCAATAAGGAAGTTTTCGAGCAGCCGGTCGGCCTTGTCTTTACCGCTGAGGAACTGGCCACCGAGGAATTCAGCGACCTGCCCGAGGTTCGGGGCCAGCATGCGCCGGTCGTCGGGGATGGTTCCAAGCAGTTTCGTGCCGGCGGTTTCGATATCGGCAGCCACCCTGCCCTGGACATCCTCGCCCCGGTAGCGCGGCAGTGCGTTGATGACCACTCCGGCGAGCCGTGAACCGTACTCGTTCGCAGCGGCCAGCACACCTTCACCGTAACGTGCCACAAGCAGGACCAGGCCGTCGGTGGCGTTCGCAAGTTCCAGGTTGGCCTGGATGTCGGACGAGCCCTCGACGATCGCGACCTTGCTGCCATCGCCAGCCTGCGAGATATTCGAGGCGATTTCCCCGGCTGCACCGCTGACTGCGGGGTTATCGGGCAGCAGGCTCGCGAAGGTCGCGGCATCGGCATCGCTTGCGGGGTCGCCGGTTGCGGCCTTGCCAAGCGCCACCGGTGCGCCATCCGTCCCCATTCGCACGGCGAGAGCGGCTGCCAGGGCGGTCTTGCCGGCACGGTCAGAGATTGATGCGATGATCAGAGTCGCCATGGGTGTCCTCAAAAAGATCACGAGCGCCGGGTGCGGGTGCGTTTGGTGCACTTGCCCGGAACTGCAAAAGAACCTGGTAGAGAGCAGGCCGGATTATACCAGCGCGACCCGTGAAGCTAGCCGAAAACGGAGGTCTTTCTGGCGAACTGGAGGGTGCTGGTCGGCGGCTATGTTGACTTGATCGAACGGTGGACTGCGTCCGGTTCACAACTACCTCACGTTCGGGCGGGCGAATCGTAGTCGCGTCCCGGCCCGGTTCTCGCCAGAATGGCCTGCTCGGTCCAGGGGCCCGGGCAGGGGCATACCCCGTCGCGATCCCGGCTCGCGCCGGCAGAGGTGTGGGCTGTCGTCGGAGTGCCAACACTTCCGGTCCTGCCGCAGCACCGGGGGCGCGCCCAGGCGGTCTCGGACCCAGTCTGCGAACGGGGACAATACGCGTACCGTCGCCAACGCAACACGCGAACCGGCAAAGGCTCGTCGGAGATTCTATTGCCTCGTCTGAACGCCGGGATTACGATAGTCTGCTGTGCACCGCTTTCGGCCGAGGTAGCTCAGTTGGTAGAGCAATGGACTGAAAATCCATGTGTCGGCAGTTCGAGTCTGCCCCTCGGCACCATTTTTTGAACTGAAAAAGACCCTGAACCGTGAATTGGTTAGGGTCTTTTTCGATTTACTGCACACAAACTGCACACATCTTTTTATTCAGACATCGCTGAACGAGCGTCTCCGTAGACGCTCGCCGCCTGCTCCTGCATCCCGCCGGTGAGATGCACATAACGGCTCAACGTGAAACTAGGAGTGCTGTGGCCTAAACGCTCTTGAACGACCTTCGCATGGACATCGTGGGCGATGAGAAAGCTAGCGTGGTGGTGTCTGACATCTTGC
>JASLNQ010000422.1 GCA_030745955.1 Dehalococcoidia bacterium
GCGGAGAGCTGCGGGCGCGGGCGCTGCACCGGAAAGTTCGTTGTTTTGTTCGGTGATTAATACACTCCCGGCTGTCGTCTTCACAAAGCCCGTGCAGGTCGATTCTGGCGGGATACTACAACTCGCCCGGTGGCAATGTGCGTGCGATCACACCAAACGGGTGTCAACTGGCGTTTTTCGCCGGTCGCTGCGCGAGCGTGTGATCGCCCGGAAACGGGAATGAAACCCAACATTGTGCGGTGCATTTCATATGCGGTGCGACCGGGACGCGCCTGCCTGGGTTCATGAACCGTTGCCGTTGTCAGGCGTCAAAAACGAGTAATACCCGAGTTTTCAGTGGATTGGCTCCTTTTTTGCACGATTACATCTAAAATACCCGCACGACACAGCTATCTACCGATTGGAACGGGAAAAAATGGTCGCTAAAACCGCACCTGACTCGACACCCTCACAACCTGATGTGCCGGAGCAGAGCGGCAAGATCCTTGCTCTGTTCGCCGGGTACGTTGGTTTCAAGACGATCGAAATGGGTATGCAAAACGGACTCCTCGAAGCGCTCAATCACCACCCTGATGGCCTCACCGCCGATGAACTCGCCGAAAATGCCGGAACGGATTCGTTCTACACCGGTGTATGGACCAATGCTGCGTACGCTGCCGGATTGCTGGAAGTAGACGCCGATGGGAAATATGTCCTGGCACCCCACATGGGCAAGCTCCTGCTCGACACTGATTTTCCCGGCTATGCAGGTGGCGTAGTAACGGTGTTCAACCGACCGGAGATGTTCGACAGGTTTAACGAAAACCTGGTGTCTGGGAAACGAACGTGGTGGGACGAGGTAAGCCCGGAGTTCATTGAAGGGGTTAGTGGTACCGGCCGCCCGTTCTACAACCGCCTGATACCGGGTGGGTTCACCCAGATTCCGGGACTCGTCGAAAAGCTTGAGGGTGGTGCATCGGTCCTCGAGCTGGCAAGCGGAGCCGGTGTGGGGCTGGTGAAACTGGCCAGTCAGTACCCGGATGCGACTATTACCGGGCTGGACGGGGACGCCCACTCGATTTCGCTTGCAGAGGACCGCGTGGCCGAAGCCGGTCTCACTGACCGGGTCAGCCACATGCAGAGCACGCTCGAAGACCTTGATGAGCAGGGTAAATACGACCTGGTATACATCAACATCTCGATGCACGAGGCGCGCGATATCGACCTGGCGACAAAGAACGTCCGGAACGCGCTGAAGCCGGGTGGCTATTTTGTGATCTCAGACTTTCCTTTCCCGGGCGACAACGAGGGATTGAGGACTGTCCCGGGTCGGATAATGAGTGGAATTCAGTACTTTGAGGCGCAGATCGACGATCAGCTACTGTCGACCGAGACGTTTGTAAAGCTGTTGGAAGATGGCGGGTTTAGCGACGTCGGTTCGTTCATCATCGCCCCGGTCCACAACGTGATTTACGGTCGGGTGTAAACATAAGCGAAACAGAAGGGACAGCATGTTCCGGCAACCATGACCGGGTATCGGGCCTGAGCCCGCTGGATGTGCCCCGCACTCTCATCACCGCTGAACCGACGCGGACTGACCTGCCCCCCAATAACTAAACCAGGGTGAATGTTAGAAACTCTGGTTAATGAAGGGGGTAGAAATGCCAAG
>JASLNQ010000423.1 GCA_030745955.1 Dehalococcoidia bacterium
TCGTCGCCCGGACTACCAAGGGCAAAGGCGTGCCAATGATCGAGGGTCACGGGCCCTGGCACCACAGGATTCCGAACGCCGAAGAGTACCGGCAGTTGATGGACGCGCTGAAATGACAACGATGCCCTCCATCGACAAGGAAATTCGGGTCCAGTTCGCCGACACAATGGCCGACGTGGGTGCGACCGACGACCGGTTAGTCGTCCTCGTTGGCGACATCAGTCACGGTGTATTGACGCCATTTCGAGAAAAATTCCCCGATCGCTACTACAACGTGGGCATACTCGAAGCGGCGATTATCACGATGTCGGCAGGGCTTTCCGCGGTTGGATTTCGCCCGGTGATGCACACCATTGCGCCATTCCTCGTCGAAAGGGCGTTCGAACAGATCAAGCTCGATTTCTGCTACCAGGGACTGCCCGGAAACCTCGTCACGGTCGGAAGCGCGTTCGATTATTCCAACCTGGGCAGCACCCACCATTGTTACGGTGAGTTCGCACTGTTGAAGACCCTCCAGAACATCGAGATCACCTACCCCGGGACAGCCCTCGAATTCGACCTGCTGTTCAAACAGGCATACGCCGACGACTTATTTACTACCTACAGGGTCCCGGGAAACTCTCATGGCGTCGAGTTCGACGCCAGCAAGATCGTGCTTGGCAAAGCGATTAAAGCCAGGGAAGGCACCAACCTGACCATCGTGGCATGCGGGCCGCAGCTGAAATCCGCCCTCGACGCTGTCGATGGGTTGCAGGCCAACGGCTGGGACCCCGAAGTCATCTACGTCCACACAATTCGGCCCCTCGATGTTGGAATGATCAGGGATTCAGTATCGAAAACCGGCCGTGTGCTGACCATCGAAGAACATATGGAATCGGGCGGTCTCGGCGACGACGTTCTGCGGGCGACACGCGACATAGGTAACGTTCGGAGCGCTTCACTGGCAATCCCGGATCGCTTCATCACGGAATATGGCACTTACGACGAACACTGCGAAACTCTTGGCCTAACCGCCGAAGGCATAGTGAACAAGGTCGCCGATTGGCTTGGCCCCGGTTCTTGATCATCGACGCCCCGCGACGTGTCGCTGAAAAGCTGATCCAGATTATCTGAAAAACTAGTAACGCAACGGAGCGGGGCACCGGCCCGGATCTGGCGCGTACGAGGAAACGAGAGTACAAGTGACCGAGATCAACCTGCTCGACAAGTATCCAGTCGCCAATCGTCCCATCGAGGAGCGCGGAAACCAGATAACCGAAGAACATCGCAGCGTCGCACGCCAGTTCGGCAAGGACTTCTTCGATGGCGGCCGGCTATTCGGGTACGGCGGCTACGGCTACCACCCCCGCTTCTGGACCGACACCGTAGCGCGCTTCCGGGACCATTACGACCTCGCCCCCGACGCCAGCATTCTGGATGTCGGATGCGCCAAGGGTTTCATGATCTACGACTTCAAGCTCCTGATACCTGACGCTACCCTGGCGGGAATCGACGTATCGGAATATGCGATCGAGAACGCTAAACAAGAGGTCAATCCCAACATGCGAGTAGCAAACGCCAACGAGCTTACATTCGAAGACAACTCGTTCGACCTCGTGATCTCC
>JASLNQ010000424.1 GCA_030745955.1 Dehalococcoidia bacterium
CCCGGATCAAGTCCGGGATGACAGAACACGGCGATGCTCCGGACCCCCCCCGCAGGGATCGGGAAGGGGACAACGGGGCCGGGATGAGGGTGTGCTGTTTCGCGTATGCTGCACCGCAACAATCTTGAAATTCGGCTTCGCCCGCCGACCGGGTCCGTGGGCGGTGCCTCCAGACCAACCGGGCGGGAAGGGCAGTAGATGCCGGACATGCGTGGGCCTCGGATCGACAATGGGGTTTCGTTCCTGAACCTGCACCCGGGATTATTCTTGGACCGTAGCGCACGGGTATTTCCCGATAAGCCGGCAGTGATTTACGACGACAGGTCGTACACCTACTCCGAGTTCGACCGGCGGATAACGCACCTCGCCGGCGCACTTGTGAAGAGTGGAATCGTGCCGGGCGACCGGATCGCCTACCTGGTCCCGAACATCCCGCAAATGCTCGAAGGGCACTACGCCCCGATGCGCATGGGCGGCATCCTTGTCGCCATCAACACCAGGCTCTCAAGCCGGGAGATCGGCGCAATCCTCCGGCACTCGGGCGCCAGGGTGCTGGTATTCGACTCGGAGCACTCAGAGACAGTCGAAGCTGCACTAAGCGGCGCAGACGCTATCGACTTGCTGGTCGAGGTCGTCGACCGGTCGCCAGTATCGGGTCTGAACGGTGCGATCGAGTACGAACAGTTCCTGTCGACGGGGGAAGAAATTCAACTGCCCGAAATCCAGTGGTCGGAACTCGATACCGTCGCCATCGACTACACATCGGGCACGACCGGCGAGCCCAAGGGGGTCGAGTACACGGGCCGGGGGGCCTATCTCAACGCGCTGGGGCAGGCCCTCGATGCGGGACTCAGCTCGAACAGCGCCTACCTGTGGACGCTCCCCATGTTCCACTGCAACGGCTGGTGCTACACGTGGGCGGTGACGGCGGTCGGTGGCACCCATATCTGCCTACGGAAGGTGAATGCCGACGATGTGTTTTCGCTTGTCGCGCAGCACGCGGCGACTCATATGTGCGCCGCACCGAGCGTGCTGACGATGCTCGAAACGTCGGCGGGCGCAATGCCGGGCGTACTCGATGGAGTGAGGATCTTCACCGGCGGCGCTCCACCTGCGCCAAGGGTGCTCCGCACCATGCGGTCGCTGGGGGCTGAACTGCACCACCTCTACGGCCTCACCGAAACCTACGGTCCGACGACCCTTGCCGCCGAACAACCGGGCTGGCACGAGCTACCCATCGAAGAGCAGGCCCGCATGAAATCCCGCCAGGGCGTGCCGACCACCACGTCGCACGTGGGAGTGCGGGTTGTCGACGAGACCATGAGCGACGTGCCTGCGGATGCCGGGACGATTGGCGAAGTGGTCACACGTGGCAACACGGTGATGGCCGGTTACTACAAGGACCCTGAAGCCTCCGAAACTGCGTTCGCGGGCGGGTGGTTTCACACCGGCGACCTGATGGAACAGTCCGGTGACGGCTACCTACGTATCGTGGACCGGAAAAAGGAGATCTACAAAAACGTCAAGGGCCAGACCGTGGCTCCGCAGAAGATCGAAAACCTGTT
>JASLNQ010000425.1 GCA_030745955.1 Dehalococcoidia bacterium
CTCGGACTGCACGGCCTCAACCGGGTCTACAACCTCGGGTTCTGAGATTTCCTGTGCGACCGGTTCCGACACCGCGGGAGCCCCGCCAATGTCACCGGCCACGTTGCTGGTCGCCAGGGTTGACTCGGCCCCGGACCGCTCGCCGGCGTTGAACGCAATCAGCGATACGATCGCAATCAGCGCCACAAACCCGGTCACAGTCAGCAATCTCTTTTTCATGACTCTCTCCATTTCGAGAACATTTTTTCTGGCGGAATTGGGGGGCTACGGCAGGTAGACCGCTGTAATTACTATGTTTTCCTGTTCGTCGGACGATACGCTGGCGACAACCTCGATGATGTTGATATCCACTTCGAGGATGACAGTGTGCTGGAACATCCCGTCGGCATCAGGCTCGATCACATCGTCATTCACCGTAACCACGGCATCCACCCTCGTTTGACCGACGATCTCCAGGAACGAACTAACTGCAAAAACATCGAGCTCAGCCGGTTCGATCAGGTTCAGGAAGAAATCACCACCGAGCGGGAAAGCTGTCGCGGTGGGCTCGGGTGTGGTAGTCGGGACCGGGGTGTGGGTTGGAGATGGGACCGCGGTTGCGGTTGGCTGAGAAACCGCTGGTGCAGCAGTTGCCGTCGGCGGAACTGACACCGGGGTTGAAGTTGGCGCTGGCCGTGGTATGGCGGTAGCCGTTGCGGTTTCCACAACAGCTACTGTGGCCGTAGCGGGTGGCGTGGTCGGTGTCGGGT
This sequence comes from Dehalococcoidia bacterium, assembly GCA_030745955.1. The sequence goes on from JASLNQ010000425.1 coordinate 750, forward strand.
CGACCGGAGCTGGCGGGACCGTGGTCGCAGTAGCGGTCGGGTCCGTGGTCGGGGTGGGTTCAACCTTCTCATCGCCCGAACCCGAGCACGCGCCAAGCACAAAAAAGGCGAAAAGCGAGACAGGCAGCAGCGGTAGCAGAACACTGCGATTCCGAACTGCTCTCCAAGCTGCCCGCATACTTCTCCCCGTCCCGGTTCAGCCCGCAGTCCCGGCATGCATGCCTAAATATCGTTGGTAACGACCGCACCCGATTCAACCAGGGCATCGATTTCGTCGGAAGTGTAGCCCGCGTCGACTAGGACTTCACGTGTGTGCTGGGCGAAAACCGGTGCAGGTTCGGTAATTCTCCCCGGAGTTCCGTACAGTTTCGCCGCAAGGCCGATGTTTCGCACAGTGCCGGCGGTCGGGTGTTCGAGCGGGACATCGAGATCGCGGGCCTTCACCTGCTCATCCGACCAGACATCCCCCATGTTGAAGATCGGCCCTGCGGGGACTCCGGCCTCCTCCATCACCACGAGCCACTCCTCCGAGGTTTTTTCGGTGAGGGTCCTTTCGAGCTCCACCTCGAGGGCTTCACGGTTCGTCAGCCGGCTCGCATTGTCGCTGAACTCATCTCGCTCGATCAGGTCGGCCCTGTCCAGTGCGTTGACGAAACGTTCGTAGTTCGACTGGTTCGGCGCACCAATGTTGATATACCCGTCTTTTGTCCGCAACGCCTGGTACGGAGCGGAAAGCCGGTGCGACGATCCCAGCGGCCCGGCCACGTCACCCGTAGCCAGGTAGCTGGACGATTCCCAGACGGTGTAGGCGATCGC
>JASLNQ010000426.1 GCA_030745955.1 Dehalococcoidia bacterium
AAGTCTCCATGTGCCCGCCCTTTACGATCACATACTTCACGCCCAGACCGTGTATGGCCTTTGCGGCTTCACGGGCGTCCTCTGTCGAACCCACTTCGATTCCGGTCAGATCAGCGGCTTCGGGCAGGTTCGGCGTCGCGACCGTCGCAAGCGGAAGGAGCTCGCTGCGGTATGTTTCCACCGCCTCGTCCCTGAGCAGCTTTGCACCCGACGAAGCTACCATCACCGGATCGACCACTAGTGTCTGCCAGTCGTGTTCCGTGGCCTTCGCAGCTACCAGGCGCACGATTTCGGGTGACGACAGCATCCCCGTCTTCACGGCGACCGGGTGCATGTCCTCGACCACCGCATCGATCTGCGCCGCGATCACGTCGAGGTCGATCTCCTGCACAGCCGTCACGCCCAGGGTGTTTTGCGCCGTGATTGCCGTGACCGCCGACGTACCGTGAACACCATGGGCGGCAAACGTCTTCAGGTCGGCCTGGATGCCGGCGCCCCCGCCCGAGTCGCTCCCTGCGATGGTCATCACGACCGGGATTTGTTTATCCAGGGGATTTACGGCCAAGACTCGCCCTCGTATGCCATGTCCCAGAACGCCACCTCGTAGCGCAGCGCCCGTTCGAAGATCGCTTCCAGCCGGGGTATCTCAACCGGCTCCGCCCGATCGATCACCGATTCCAGGAACCCGACGATCGGCCCGAGCGCTTCTTCAGTGTGCAGGTCGATCCAGCCCTGGTAGAACCTGCCCGGGTCCGATCCGCTGGCTGCGGGATCGGCGCCCTCGGCCCTCAGCCGGTCACCCCACGCAAGATACACGCCCTCGGTGGCCAGCATAGCCGTGCATATCTCCCGGAAGCTACCTTCGTAGGCGAGCCGCACTAAAAAGTTACCGAAGGCTGCGGTAGTAGGCAGGGCTTCTGCGCCCCGGTATTCGTCATCGCTGACACCGAGCGTCTCGAACGCGTCGATGAAAAGGGCGTCCTCGGCACCGAGAATGGCGTTCAGAAACTCTTCGACCGGTCGCGCCGTTTGGTTGTCGGGGGCCTTTGCTACGGCAATCCCGGCCATCTTCACGAGGTCGTTGATGAAGATGTAGTCCTGCACAAAGTAGCGCGCAAACCGCTCCCGGCTGAGCGTGCCCTCGCCAAGTTCAGTGATGAACACGTGATCGACTGCGGCGCTCCAGAGCGAGGAGTATTTATCTTTCAGTTGTGCGGTAACGGTCAAAAGAGCTTTCCGATTTGGCGAACATGCAAATTGTGCGAACGGGAAGTGGACAGACCGGTTGGGGCAACTAGAATACCGCCCGTTGGAACCCCGGATGTATGCCAATGTGGCCGATGTGCGCCTTGCGAGGGGCAGTTTGAGTTCGCAGAAGCCCGTTTCGAGAATAACGCCACGGGAGAAATGCAGGGAGATTGGGAATGACCGAAAGCGATGTTCGTGCGCTGGTGTTCGACGTGTTCGGCACGGTCGTCGACTGGCGCCGGTCGATCTCTCGCCAGGCTGCCGAGTTTGGCGCAAAGCACGGCGTCGAGGCCGACTGGGACCATTT
>JASLNQ010000427.1 GCA_030745955.1 Dehalococcoidia bacterium
CGGGAATCGTGGTGAAGGAACCGAACCTGCTCCTGTTGGATGAGCCGCTCAACCACCTGGACATTCCGGCACGGGAACGGTTTGAAGAGGCGCTGGGGCAGTATCCGGGCACGGTGGTCACGGCGACCCATGACCGGACGTTTGTAGACAGCTACGCGACCTCGATCTGGTGGATCGACCGGGCAGACCCGGAAGTCGGCGAAGGCCGAGGGGGCCGGTGGAGTGAAACGAGCCGGTTGCGGAAGTTCCTCGACCGGCGTGAACTGGTGGCGAGTGGAGCGTTGGCCTGACTGGACAGGGGCAGACCGCATTCAACCCTCGCCGGGGGATCGGGTCTCAGATGTCAGATAAAGACGACAAATTGACGCTTTTGTCTCTCGCACATAGTATTAAATGCAGTTCTACTCCCCGTGACCTTTCAGATTCCTAGATTGAAACTCACGGGTAGTCGGTGAATCAGCGAGCTTCGGATCATGAGCTGCTGCTGTCACTCCCGGCTGGACTGCCGGAAGTGATGTATGCAACACATTCCGATGAGAGGTCCAGCCAGGAAATTGCCAAACGTCCAGTCCCTCCGTTGCAAAGAGTGCGGTCGCGACTATCCCCTAGAGCCGATCTACGTGTGTGATTTTTGTTTCGGCCCACTGGAAGTCGCATACGACTACGACGCTGCGGCCCGGAACATGAGCCGCGAGTCGATCCAGGATGGTCCGCTGACCATCTGGCGTTACGATCAACTGCTCCCGGCGAGCCGTGAACACTCCGTCGACATCGGGGCGGGTATGACCCCGCTGCTCAAGGCCGACAACCTCGGCAAGGAACTCGGTCTGAACAACCTCTGGATCAAGAACGACGCGGCCAACCCGACCCATTCGTTCAAGGACCGGGTTGTTTCGGTGGCCACGACGAAGGCCCTGGAATTCGAGTTCGACACCATTGCGTGCGCCTCTACCGGCAACCTTGCGGGTGCGACCGCGGCCCACGGCTCGAAGGCGGGAATGAACACGATTGTTTTCCTTCCCGCAGATCTTGAACGTGGCAAGATCCTTGGCGCCGCCATCTTCGGATCGGTCGTACTCGTCAATGGCAACTACGACGATGTGAACAGGCTGTGTTCGGAACTTGGCGACGACCGCCGGTGGGCGTTCGTGAACATCAACATGCGGCCGTACTACTCGGAAGGCAGCAAGTCGCTGGGTTACGAGATTGCCGAACAACTCGGGTGGCATGCACCTGAGCACGTTATCGTGCCGGTTGCGTCGGGTTCGTTGTTCACGAAGGTCCACAAGGGCTTGAATGAATTCGCCCGGCTGGGGATTATCGATAGCGCCGACACGAAAATGCATATCGCCCAACCAGCCGGTTGCTCACCGGTCGCCAGCGCGTTCGTCGAGGGTGAGGCCCATCCGCAGCCGGTTGTTCCCGACACCATTGCGAAATCGCTGGCGATAGGCAGTCCTGCCGATGGCTACTACACGGTGGGAATTGCGAACAGCACCGGTGGGTCGGGGACAGTGGTTCCTG
>JASLNQ010000428.1 GCA_030745955.1 Dehalococcoidia bacterium
TCCAGAAGCCGGGTATCGACAGTGCAACTTCCGCCGCTCTGTGCGCTCCCTCGGGTGGGAGCCTGAATATCAGTGGCCTTGCGACCCGACTGTAGATGCTCGTTTTATTGCTCCAGATCAACCCAACAACCGGTTGCAATGGGCTTTGTTGGTGGTTTCACCCAGAATTACCAGAATATGATGTTAATCGCCCCCAACACTATTCTCGACCTGTTTCAAATGACCTGGCCAAGCAAATGACACTGGTATACCACCTCGGTGACTCGGCAAACCCAAGAGGGCACGCGCTCATCTACTTCCGGGGTGGTTCGGATCCCAACGAGGTGGCTGCGTCGTACGTGGTGATGCTCCCCGTAACAGTCGATATCAGCAAATATGTGCCCCCGTTTTTGGCCGGCCAGGTTGAGCAACTCGGAACGGGCGAGATGTCTTCGTTCGCGTTTCCCCCGGCGCCGGAACCCGTCTTATCGGAGTCGTGGCTGCGAGAAACGGCCGAGAACCGCGGTGATGACCTGCTCTTCGGCGGTGTGGCAAATCTCGACGACGTTCCGGCGCTCATGGCAGCTGTCGCAGAAATCGCGTCGGAATACTCTTCGCAGTATGAAAGCATCACCGGTACCTTGGCGGCACCTGGAGCCGGTGAAGTTGGCAGTGGAGAGCCAGTTTCGGGTCCGGATGCGGCTACCCGAGAACCAGTTCACGATGTAAACGACGTCATGTACAGCATGATGTCGGAACCGGACCTCCTGACCGAGTTGACGACACTCATGGGACGCCTGCAGTACGAGTCGAGCGGGCACGATACTGCAGGAGCCCGCGAGAGCGAGGCCAAGATCCGTGCGATAGGGCGGCACGTTCCTGAGAACCGCCGGATCGACCTGCTGGTCGATGCCGCCCTCGACACAGGGCCCGATTCAGCGAAACTCGCACAACTTTACCTCGACCGCGCGTATGCGATGTACCGAGAGGACTACACACGGGTCCACGTCATCGAGCAGGAAATCAGCACGCTGGCATCCGGTCCGCCCGAGTCTTCTGAGCCGCAGAGCTAACCCTGAGACAGCGCCACCTGCAGTTGGTCGGTGGTGATGTTTCCACCGCTGGCGATGAGTACCACGCGCTTGCCCTGCAGGCGGTCTTTCATGTTGATCGCCGCCGCGAGCGATGCCGCCCCGGCGTGCTCCACCAGGGTCCTCGTTGCATGCACGTACTGCTTGATCGCCGAGTTGATCTCCGAGTCCTCCACGAGAACAAACTCTTTCAGTCGCCTGCGCAGAATCCCGATCGGCAGGGCATAGGCCGATTCCGTGGCCAGCCCTTCGGCAATCGTGGACATCGGATAGATTTCGATCTGGCCGGTCTCCCAGGCATGGAACGCCGCGGGGGCACTGGCGGCCGGCTTCGTCTTCATCGAGGTCCTGGGCCTGCGGGGCAGCGTGGCCCTGGCCTGTGCGATCAACCTGCTGGTGGGCCTGGCAGCGCTCCTCCTGTTCCGCATCCGCGAAGAGGGCCGC
>JASLNQ010000429.1 GCA_030745955.1 Dehalococcoidia bacterium
CAAGCGCCTGGTAACTGAGCACTTCGGTATCGAGCCCGTCGGGGTATGTGGGTGGGCGGATGTTGGAGCAGTAATCGGTTTCGGTGTGGAGGAATTGCCTTACGACCCGTTCGGCGATCCTCGGGTCGAGGAGTGGGCAATCGGCGGTGATTCGGACTATAGCGTTCGCGTCATTGGCGTTGGCTGCGCGGTAGAAGCGGTCGAGGACATCGGTTGGATGGCCGCGGAATGCCGGGACGCCGAGTCGGGCAGCTTCGCTGGCAATCGGGTCGTCCTCGGCGTTGGTGGTGGTTGCAACGATTACGGTGTCGACACCGGTGATAGCGGCGGCCCGTTCGAGGACTCGCTCGATCATCGATTTACCGGCGATTTCGAGCAGCACTTTGCCGGGCAGACGGCTTGAGCTCAGCCGGGCCTGGACGATGCAGCATATCTTCATTGCACCGGTTCGGCCGCGTGAGAACCCGCCGACCTGTGTGCTGCGTCTATGACGCGCATGGTTGCCAGCGCGGAGCGGCCGTCGACTGGCGGGGTGGCGTTCCCGGCACAGCATTCAAAGAAGTGGGTTATTTCATCGACGTACATATCGTTCGATTCGGGAGAGATATCGAACGTTTCGATGTCGGCGGGACCACGGGTCAGGGTGACGCCGGTTTCATACACCCACTCGGCGGTGCCGTCGGTCCCGATTACCCGGCACCTGCGTGAGTAGCCTTGCTGGACACAGTCGACATGCACTTCGGCGAGGGCACCCGATTCCAGCCGCATTATCATGAGGGCCGTGTCTTCTGCGGCCATGTCGAGGTCGGAAAGCTTGCCTGCTGCGGCGTAGACGTCGGATACTGGACCGCCGAGCCACTGTACGTAGTCGACCTCGTGGGACTCTTCCCTGATGATGCCGCCGCCGGTTTCTTCGCCGACGATGTAGTTGACCCGGTAGTCGGTTCCGGGTCGCCAGTCGGGAAGGTACTGGCCGTATTCGGCGCGCACCATCAGCACTCTGCCAACGGCTCCGCTGGCTACCAGTTCGTGAATCTTGATGAGGCCGGGGTGGAAGCGGAGATTGAAGCCGACCATCAGTACCCGGTCGCGCTGTTCGGCGAGTTCGGTGATCCGCAGCGCTTGCGATCGTTCGATTGCGAGCGGTTTTTCGACAAAGCAGTGTGCGCCAGCTTCGAGGGCGGCGGTTGCCAGATCGGCATGGCTGCCGGGGGGAGTGCATATGAGCACGGCGTGGGGAGATGATTCGAGTATTTCGTCGATTGAACCTGCGACGCTGGCACCAGTTTCGACAGCGAGTGCTTCGGCCCTGGGGTTGTCTGGGTCGTGCAGCACCAGTTCGTGCCCGTCGATGTGCGCGATGTTTTTCGCATGGCGGATTCCGATGGACCCGCAGCCAAGGATTGCTACACGCAACGTGCGTTCCTGTTACCGGGTTGTTGGTGTGGAGCTGACATCGGGATGATT
>JASLNQ010000042.1:0-6204 GCA_030745955.1 Dehalococcoidia bacterium
ATTTTGCGTTACGACCGAGCAGGTTGAGCGCGGCCCGCTCGAGCTCCGAGTCGGATATCGCCAGGTGGACCGTAATTTTCCGTGCGTCCTGCCACTCAACGTCGTCGCTGAGTGGAATGAGCAGGGGCTGTGTATTGCCGTGCTTAAGGGCCAAGGGGGGATAATTCTTAAAGTGTGAACATGTGATCGGCAACCGGCCGGACAACCGGGTGGAACCTACGACATCATAGTTGTCGTACCAGGTACCGACCAACAAACCCTGATTCTCACGCTCCGGAGTTCAACCCACCCGGTCTATCGTGAATCGAACTGGTGTAACAAGCATCGGAATTAACAGGCAGGAACCCGTGCCAGCCTATTGTGTTTCCCGACTCGCTGGGAAACAGTATTACAAGCCAAATGCAACCTCGTGCATAACCACAGGTGACCCGTACCCACGATGACAACCACCAGCACCCAATTCACACAGGACGAAGTTGGGTTCAAACTCAAAAACCTGCCGGTCCCGGCAATCGCGGCTGCGCTGATCACCGGAATCGCGCTGGCAGCGGGCCTGGTAGTCGGGCCCGGAGCAAACGGCTTTGTTGGCGGCGCGCTCAACTACTCGGCTGATAGCGCAGGGTTCGTTGGCAACGTCGGCTCGTTCCTGCCGTTCGGGTTCGCATTCGCAGCCGGGATGGTCGCGACTGTAAATCCGTGTGGGTTCGTGATGCTGCCAGCCTTCCTGACGATGTACCTGACCGATCAGCAGGGTGACGCTAAGGCTGAAACGGGGAGGCGCGCGATCGGTATCTCCCGCTCACTCATCAAGGCACTCTATGTAAGCGCAGCACTCGGCGCTGGCTTCGTACTGTTGTTCGGCATGGTGGGACTCGGCATTTCGGCAGGGGCGCAATCGTTCTTTGTTTCGGTCTTCCCGTGGGTCGGCTTCGTACTGGGTTTCGCCATGGCCGCGCTCGGAGCCTACTTGTTCGCAGGCGGCAAGCTGTACAACAACCGTGCACAGTCGGCGGCCGCTCGAATTGGCAGCCCGACCGACACCAGTGTGAAGGGCTACTTCCTGTTCGGTATTTCGTACGCCGTCGCTTCGCTGAGTTGCACGCTCCCGATCTTCCTGAGCGTGATCGGTATATCCATCCGTGGCACCGGCATCGTCGAGGCCACAGGTCAGTTCCTGGCCTATGCACTCGGCATGACCTTCGTCATCACCATCCTGACGATCGGCATCGCCGTCTTCAAAGGTGCGCTGGTCAACCGGATCCGCCAGGTGATGCCGTACGTCTCTCCGATCTCGGCGGGTGTGCTGATCCTCGTTGGTGGCTACCTGATCTTCTACTGGCTCACCGAAGGTGAAGTGGCCCGCAGTTTCGGCATCGGGTAGGCCGCAGCGGCCGACTCGGCGCTGGTCCCTTTCCCTTCGGGGAGGGGCGTTCATTATTCGGAACGACTAAGTCCACTATTGGGCGAACGGAGCCCGGATGACGTCCGACATACTCGGTAGATTCATCTGATGGTTCCGTTTGCCTGGGGTTGGTGAGGTCAATTGGGTAGGTACTGCTAGCATTTACCGACCCGTTTCTACCGCTGCTACGTTACCTGGGCTAATGACCCGCACAGCACTTCACAACGACTACGATGAGGATCCTGACCGCTTTTTGGGCGGTGCCAGGTTGGTGGAACGACACTGGCTAACCGGTGATGTTCACGAAATCGTGGCTGAGCGTTTCGATGAAGAATCTGCTGCTCATGTGTTGGACATCGGATGCGGCAATGGGCGCCTGATTCGCCAGCTTTCAAAACACAACATTAATTTCATCGGCATCGACCAATCTCCGAAGATGCTTGCCGATGTTGATGGTCCGGTTCTAGTCGGCGATGCAACAGACCTTCAGTTCCCAGATGCTCACTTCGACGGAGCCGCGGCACTCTACATGCTCTACCATCTACCAGATCCCAAACTGGCAATAGCAGAAGCTTGGAGAATCCTTCAAGACGGTGGCCTATTCGTGGCTTCGGCTCCGAGCCGGTACGATGATCCTGAACTTGTTCCTTATTTACCCGAATCCGACCCCTCCACGTTTGATGCCGAAATTGGGCCTGGACTGATCAACGAAATCTTCCACAACGTCGAGGTCGAACGCTGGGATCTCCTAGGGGTCTACCTCCCGGATACAGGTGCCATAGCCAAATATCTCTACCACCACAACGCGATCCCAATTGAACGAGCGAGCCGCTTGGCTCTCGGCGTCCCGGCTCCCCTGACTCTCACCAAGCGAGGTGCCCTGATCTGGGCTCGTAAGAATCCAACATAGACCAAGTCGACGAACAACTTTCTTGAAGTCCGATGAAAATCGGAATTATGAACGGCCCTCCTTTGAGCGAGGGGGTTCGGGCGTGGGTGAAAGTTGTGGGTGGGCATCCGCAGGGAAGCTCTTGCCCACACCCACCCTCGCTCACTGTCATTCCAGCCGGCGCGGAGGAACCTTTAGTTTTCACTGCCGAGAAGCGGTTGAGCGGCGGCACCCACCTGCATGCCACCCCATACAATCAGTCGCTATGACTTTTCCTCGCTGGGACAGAATTTACTTCTTCGTTTTCTTTTCCATGGTGTTTGCGGTGCTGGCGTACGTGGTTTTGCTGGTTGTACCGCTCATCGAAATCGTGGAGGAGGTCCCCGCTGGTGAAAGCCAGGAAGCGACCCAACTCACCCTGCTGGCCGATGGCCAGGTCCTGCCGCTGGTGATAAGTCTTCTCCCGGTTATTCTCACTGGCGGCGCGCTGCTGGTCATCCCGAAGGAAGGAGTTCCCGACCGGTCAGGCAAGATCAACCTGTGGCTTTCAACCTTCCTCATCTATGTGTTCGTAGTCATCTCTATCCTGTCGGTCGGCATATTGTTCATCCCCTCCGCGATCCTCATTACGGCCGCCGCAGTCGGCTCACAGGTACGCAGGCGGACGGGTAGCCGGGACCAGGCACCGGGATCGAAAACAGGGCGTGGCGGCGGTAAACGGGGGCGCGACAGGGGCTAGACTATCGTAACTTTCACGGGTCTCGACGCAACGCCAGGTGGCAAACAGCAATGACGACATCGGAAAACACGGTTATCGACGATGAACTGCGGTCGTTCATCGGGCTCGAAACGAAACCGGCCACTTATGAAATCGAAAAACACGCCGTAGCGCGGTTTGCCTGCGCGATCGGCGATCCCAACCCGGTGTCATGGGATGAAGTAGCAGCTCGAAAGTCGTCCTACGGAGGGCTCATCGCCCCTCCGACCTTCCTCAGGTCGCTGCTCGCAGGCGATCTTCCAAAGCCCTACCCCGAACCGTTCGCACACGTCCTCGACGGTGGCAGCAGCTACCGGTTTTTCGAGCCTGTGCGCGTTGGCGACCGGATCACCGTCACCCGCAAGATTGTCGACCTGTTCGAGAAGCACGGCCGGATGGGCACGATGCTGTTCAAGATCTCCGAAACTTCCTACGTGAACCAGCTCGGTCAGCTGGCCGCGACACAAACGACGACCACGATTACTTACGGCACTGGAGAAAAGGACCCCGGCGTTGGCGACCACTAACACCCCTGGACCGTCCGGCACGTCACCGGCGAGCAACAGCCAGTCCGTAACCGGCGTAGAGGTCCCGAGCCTGTGGTTCGAGGACGTGGCCGTTGGCGATGCACTGCCGGACCTGGTGAAGGAACCCGACACCCGGCAGCTCGCCATGTACGCCGGTGCTTCACAGGACTTCGTACCCATCCACTACGATCAGAACGTCGCGCAGGCGGCAGGCCACCCGATGGTCATCATTCACGGCGCCCTGAAAAGCGCCTGGCTGGCAGAACTCGTGACCGGCTGGATCGGCTGGTCGGGGCGATTGCTTGAGCTCGACGTCTCGTACCGCGCGATCGACTTTCCCGGTACGACGGCGACCTGTATCGGGAAGGTTACGGAGACGAAGATCGAAAACGGGATCGGGCTGGTTGAACTGGAGATCGGTCTGCGGAACCTCGAAGGGGTGATCACCACGCCGGGCCGTGCGCTGGTATCCCTCCCAACGAAGACAGCTTTCTCCTAGCCGGCACCTCGGCAGTCGACCAGTAGATAAGGATCGGTACCCATGAGCGGCGTTCTTGAAGACAAAGTAGCTATCGTCACGGGCGCAGGTCGCGGGATCGGTCGTGCCATCGCCGAGGAGCTCGCGGCCAACGGCGCGAAGGTCGTGGTGAACGACGCTGGCGTTTCGCTTTCGGGCGAGGCCGAACCGGACAACCCGGTTGACGGGGTGGTTGCGGGAATCAGGGCTTCCGGCGGCGAGGCTGTGTCGATTGCCGAGTCGGTCGTCACTTTCGACGGTGGCGGTCGGATCGTGCAGGCCGCACTCGATTCGTTCGGGCGACTGGACATTGTTGTCACCGCCGCAGGGATTCTCCGCGACCGGATGATCTACAACATGACCGAGGAAGAGTGGGACGACGTCTACTCGGTCCACCTCAAGGGGACCTTCAACGTAGTCCGGCACGCCGCTCCCCTGTTCAGGGCACAGCGTGGTGGCCGCGTCATCACACTTACTTCCGAATCGGGACTGGTGGGATTTTCCGGGCAGGCAAACTACGGTGCCGCAAAGTCCGGCATCGCGGGGTTCACGAAGGTTGTTGCGAAGGACCTCGGCAAGTACGGCGTGACGGCCAATTCGATCGCACCGCGCGCCGAAACCCGGATGGTCGAGTCGATACCCGAAAACACCAGGGCCAGGCTTGCCGGGCAGGGTCTGATGCCGACAGGAGGCGAAGCGTCGTGGGAGCCCGATGACGTAGCGCCGTTCGCAGCGTTCCTGGCTTCGGACTACTCGGCACCGGTTAACGGGCAGGTGTTCCTTGTGTACGGCGGCAACGTAATCCATATGACCCCGCCGCGGCGCGAGAAGACGATCTTTAACTCGACTCCACTCGCAACCTGGGAGCCAGAACAGCTCGATGCGCAGGTGAAGCCGGACCTGCTGGCATTGCCTGCGGTTGCTCGTTCATCACCGGCCACACAGCCCGCCAGCAAGCGGCTCGACGGCAAGGTGGCGATCGTGACAGGCGCCGGTCGTGGGATAGGCCGGGGAATCGCAAAGGCCATGGCGGCCCAGGGTGCCTCGGTGGTGGTCGCCGACGTTGGCGCAGCGCTGGACGGCGCCGGCGAGGACTCCACTCCGGCCGCACAGGTCGTCGAAGAGATTTCAGAGCTTGGCGGCAAGGCGGTCGCTTCGTACCACTCAGTGGCGACGATGGAGGGCGGCGGGAATATCGTCAAAAAGGCGATGGAGGAGTTCGGACGATTGGACATTGTTGTGACGGCTGCCGGCATTCTGCGCGACCGGATGCTGTTCAACATGACGGAGCAGGAATGGGACGACGTGCTGGCTGTCCACCTGAAAGGCACTTTCTCGGTCATTCAGCCTGCATCGAAGATATTCAGGGAACAGGGTAGCGGTCGGATCGTGACCTTCAGCTCGGTGTCGGGGCTGTACGGGTACGGCGGCCAGTCGAACTACGGTGCGGCGAAGGACGCCATCGCCGGGTTCACCCGCGTGGTTGCGAAGGACCTGGCGCCATCGGGCGTCACGGCGAATGTCATTTCACCCGGTGCCCACACCCGGATGACCGATTCGGTCCCCGACTCGACCCGGGCCATGCGGAAGGGTGAGTTCCTGTCGCCGCCGGAGGGGGTGCTGTCCGACGATCCCGAGCAGGTGGCGCCGATGATCGCGTGGCTGGCGTCGGACCAGGCTTCGGACGTGACAGGCCGGATTTTCCACTGCGTTGGCAACCGGGTGAGCCTGATGAATTCACCGGGGCATGGCAGGTCGATTCACAAGGACGGTCGCTGGCGGGTCGAGGAGCTGGCGGCGATCTTCCAGGAGACGATCGGGCTGGACCTGGTCAACCCAGCACCACCGCAGGATTAGGGCGCGGGGTGTGGGGGGCGTGGCCGCGATTGCGGGTGATGGCTTCGTGCCGTCCTTCGAGGGCCTCAGGAGGAGGATGACGCAATTGGCACTGGAGACGATACTGGCTACCGGCACCCGAGGTGTTCAAGCCCAGGCTTCAGTTGGCCGCAAATTCGAGATAATCATTGGTAACACCACTGGCACAGGTCAAATACCAAAACCGTTTGAAAAAGGACCGAACAACAGTTGCACGTCGAATCAAATGTGATGGTC
>JASLNQ010000042.1:6214-12077 GCA_030745955.1 Dehalococcoidia bacterium
ACAACGTGCCCCGCTGTGTGCCCGGGGCAGTGGCTCACTTCGAGTTGCTGATCACCAAAGCTGACCTGGTCACCGTGATTCAGCCATCGATCCGGTTCAAATCTCTGCTCGATCATGGCCCGGTCATCCTGGTGCGGACCTCGTACAACAAGACCTTTTCGGAGTGGGACGGGGTGCCTGAATGGTACGTAAGACACGGTTACATCTTCGTAATCCAGGATTTGCGTTCCCGTTATCTGTCGGAAGGCGACGGCCGGTACTACCACACCTGTAATCCGTGGGAAGGCGACGACGGTTACGACACCATCGAATGGCTTGCGGCTCAGCAATGGTCCAACGGCAAGATCGGCATGATGGGCAGCTCCCACCGGGCAATCGTCCAGACGCAGGCGGCGCTCCACAGACCCCCACACCTTGCGGCGATCGCTCCCGAACAGGGACCGACGAACATCTACCTCCACGAAGCGCGTGAGGGTGGGGCGATGGCGCTCCACATGTACACCGCTATCTACAACCACGCGCTGGACGCTCAGGAGATCAAGGATGACGATGAAGCGGTCAAGACCATCGCGAAAGGCCTAGCGCAATCCAGGGAGTGGTTGCGGAGAATCCCGTTCGTACGCGGTAAGGTCCCGCTCTCCGTTGCGCCGCATCTCGAGGAGACGCTGTTTAACTACTACCACCGGGGCGAGTACGACGAGTGGTGGGCGCAGGAATGTAACGACCAGACCGCGTATTGGGACCGTCACGCCGATATCCCGGTGCTGGTTACCGGCGGCTGGTACGACCCGTTCGTGGACGCTTGCACCGGATACTTCACAGCCATGAAGGACCGGATCGGTTCTACCGTCCGGCTGATCATCGGCCCCTGGAGCCACGGCACCATGCGGCTCCGGGTCACGTCTCTCGGTGAAGTCGAGTTCGGACCTGCAGCTATGCTGGGTTATCCCGCACACCACGAACTGCGGAAGCGGTGGTTCGACCGCTGGCTGAAAGATGACGAAAACGATGTTGAGTACGATCCGCCGGTTGAGATCTTTGTCATGGGTGGCGGTACTGGTAGAAAGACCGCATCCGGCCTGATTGACCACGGCGGCAACTGGCGGAGTGAACAGGAATGGCCGATAGCCAGAACGGAGTTCCGGACGATGTACCTGGCGGGTAATAACACCCTTGCGGACTCCGCTCCAGGGAACGATGAGTCAATCTCGTTTGTCCATGATCCAGACAACCCTGTACCCACGGCCGGCGGCAGCATGGCGCACCTCACCGAGATCAACGAACCTACCGGCGGTTGGGGCGACGTGCCACCATTCGGTCAGCGAGCGGCTGTCTATGGAGGGCAGGGCAGGCAGATCGTTCCCTGGGGACCGATGGACCAGCGAGAGCACGACTGGTTCTCAGGTGACTATGCAGCTGGCCGTAAACTCTCGGCCAGGGATGACGTGTTGGTGTTCGAGACGGAGCCGCTCTCCGAGGACACGGAGGTGACGGGGCAGGTCGTGATCAATCTTTGCGTCTCATCAAGCGCCACCGACACGGACTTCACCGCGAAACTGGTGGACGTCTACCCTCCAAGCCCGGACTACCCTGGCGGATTCGAAATGAACCTGACCGATACCGTCCTGCGCATGAGGTACAGGAACTCCTGGACAGAACCGGAATTGTTGGTCCCCGGTGAGAAGTACTCGATTACGATCATGCTTCCGACGACCTCTAACGTGTTCAAGGCGGGTCACCGGGTACGGGTCGACATATCAAGCAGCAACTTCCCGAGATTGGATGTAAACCCGAACACAGGCGAGCCGATCGGCCAACACGTGCAATCGGTCTCAGCGACGAACACGGTTCACATCGGTGGTGGATCGCCGTCGAAAATCGTCTTACCGATCATACCGGTGAAGTGAGCCGCGCTTCACTCGACCTGTTGCGACGCCACAGGCGCATCTGGCCTTTCCCTCAAGAACCCCGCCGGGCTGAGTGGTAGAAATTGAGAAAAATAACACTTCCCGTGGCACCGTTTTCGGGGAGCCGGTCAGTCGGAGGGCAGGGCACGAATGGTTCTGAGGGGCACTTCTCTCGATTGAAACTCCGTTTTCGATCGCACGGCGACTCAGCACTGAATGGGTCGAATTACTTTGCCTGGTACTTCCACCTCGTACCCAGATAAATCACACTTAAAGGACTATTAAGCCCATCCTGAGGCCCTCGAAGGACGGCACGCCGGGTAGGGGTGACCCACACCGCAAATACGCGCGCCGGGCCCGGTCGCCCACCTGCGATACCGCTTCCCACGACTGCCACCAGGTGACAGCGCAGCCGCAGCGCGCTAACGTTTGCACTGCCCTGCTGTTCACCACCCGGCGCTATCAATGGAGCTTGAGCGACGATGCGGCTTTTCGACTACGACCGTCTTTCTGAGGAAATGCACAAGCGCGGCATCGACGTGCTGCTGGCCGGCACCAAGCCGAACGTGGAGTACCTGACCGACGTCGAGTGGATGCGCTGGTTCGACAAGGAAAACTTCCTGACCGAGGACGGCGAGCACTACGCCGCAGCGTTCGTCGGACTGCCGCAGGACGAATCCGACGGGCCGTTCTACGTAGCGCCCTCAACCCAGACCGGCTACCCGGAGAACTACAACATCTGGATCGACGACGTGCGTTACTGGGGACCGGTCTTCTTCGTGGCCGGGTCGACGGAGCAGATGGAGACGGCCGACAACCCGATCGCCAGGGTGGCCCAGGTGTTGCGTGAGAAAGGCCTCGACAGGGGCCGCATCGGCGTGGAGTGGCGGCACCTCGAGATGCAGTTCGCCGAAGACCTGCGCGAGTACCTGCCGATGGCAACCCTGGTCGACGCCGAACCCGTGCTGTGGGAGCTGCGGATAATCAAGTCGGAAGAAGAGATCAACCGTATTCGAAGGGCGTCGGATATCACCAGCGAGGTGATCAATTCGATCTACGCCGATGCCGCGTACGAAGGCATGACCGAGTGGGACCTGGAGCGGTACCTCGGCGTCGCCTTCGCAGAGCGCGGCTCCCGCCACCTGTGGACCGATGTCGGTTTCGGACCAAAGGGCGCCCGGTTCGCGGGGCCGACCGACGAGAAGCTGCGCCGCGGGGACATTCTGCGCATCGACGCCAGCGGGTGGTGGGACGGCTACGTGTCGGACCAGAGCAGGTCGCTGGCATGGGATGGCGACCTGAGCGATGCCGCGAAGAGGGGCCATGCCGCGATCTACCGCATGAACCGGGAGCTTCGAGAGGCAGTGCGGCCGGGTGTGCTGCCGTCGGACCTGTACCGCCTCACGATGCGATTGTTCGAGGAAGAGGGCTTCGATTCACTGACGCCGCAGGCTGGTCACTCGCTTGGCCGCATCGCTCACGAGCCGCCGTTCCTGGTCGAGGGATCGGACCGGCCGCTGGAGCCGGGGATGATCGTGGTGGTTGAGCCGACCATGAGGCTGGAGGGCGTCGGGAGCATCAATATCGAGGACACTACGGTCGTCACCGAGGACGGCTGCGAGGTGCTGACGTCGACGCCGCGCGAGTGGGACGCGTTTCTGTAGGGATCGAACCGTTTGCCGGTTGCTGTGAGTCGCTGGTGGTACTGCGATTCGAACGGCTGGGCGCTGGGTTATTCGCAGGTGTCCCAGGTTTTGCGGATTAGTAACTCGGCGTTAACCACCTGGGCGACGAGCTGGTACTGGCACCCCGTTGCGAATGCCGACTTGTCCACTACGTGCCTGAGATGAGTGCCTTCCGACTTGACCACGGCGATGTCGAACAGCACATCGGTTTGAACCCATTCGCCGGTCTCGGGATCCGTGTAAGTGTCGGTCTCACGCCGGGTGTCGATCACAATTCCTGAGGGTGTAGTGAGCAGCACTCTTTCGTGCTCCCAGTTGGCGCAAAACGCGAAGGTGCAGTAATCAAAATCAAGAATTTTCACGGTCCTCGTGGCACCCTTGCCATCGGCCGATGCAACCTCCGGCTGGACCGCGGCAAGGATGGAGAATCCGAGCAAAAGCAGGATTAGCAGTAACGAGCGGGTACGCATTGGGATTTTCCTTTGGCCGGACTCTTCCGCGTGTACTTGCGCTGCAAAGTACGCAGGAAAGACGAGTGGCGCCATGTTGAACGCATGATGGTCGCGCAATCCCGCCCCGGGTCCCTCGACTGCGCCGGGCTCCGCTCGGGACGCGTTACTGCCCGAGTGTTGAGTACGCGTCCCCACCCGAGATCCCTCCGCAAAGGTCGGGAAATCGGTATTTGGCCCTAGTTCACCATCTGGTCGAAGACCGGAGCGAGGCGGGTGCGGACCTCCGTCCTCTCCTCGTTATCGTTCAGCGGATCGAACGCCGACTCCTCCTCGGGATCGGAGACCAGGTCGAACAGACGGCCATCGTCGTACAGCTTCCACCGGTGGTCGCGGATGAACCGGGCATAGCGGTGAACGCGCCCGCTCATCGGCTCGAAATGGAAGAAGATCCAGTCCCGCGGGTTGCCCGTTTCGCCTTTGAGCTGCGGCAGGAACGACCGTCCGTCGATGTGGTATTCGCCAGGCGGGTCGATACCGGCTGCTTCGAGGATAGTCGGCAGAAAATCGGAGGCGTCGATCAGGTCGGGTGTCACCGTGTCGGCCGGAATCGTCCCCGGCCAGCTGCAGATCATCGGGACGTGTGTCCCGCGGTCGACTGTCAGCCCCTTTCCGCCGCACACCTCGGTGTGTGAGTGCATGATCGAGCAGACCTCGATAGGCGAGCCGTTGTCGCCGACATAGATGACCAGCGTGTCCTCGGCGATCCCAAGTTCCTCCACTTTTGCGTTCACACGGCCTATCACCTTGTCGTGGTACTCGACCATGTCCTTGTAGTAGCGGGGGTCGTCGTCCCAGTCCTCGAGCTCGGCCCACGTACGGCTACCAAGCGTCAGGTTTGATGGCGGCACGAAATCGTCGTATTCCGGGCTGTCGGGAGTCGGCTCTAGCGGGCGGTGTGTCAGGGCCATCGGGAAGTAGACGAAGAACGGTTCCTCCCGGTTCCGCTCCATGAAATCTATGATGTAGTCGGCGAAAATATCCTCACCGTATTCGCCCTCCATGTTTTCCAGGAACTTGCCGTTTTCGTAGATAACCGGGCTCTTGTAGCGGGAACCCTTCTCCTCGGTGTGGTGCGGGTGCCAAACGCAGAACTCATCGAAACCGGCATCTTCGATCCGCTGGCCCTTCGATCGCATCTCGGGCATTTCGTCGGGCGGGTTGTATGAGTGGAGCTGCCATTTCCCGGAAATGCACGTTTTGTAGCCGGCATCGGAGAACAGGTGCCCGAAGGTCACCTCGTCGGGGGCGATCAGGCCGAATCCGATGTAGTTGCGGAAGTTGTACTTCCCGGTCATCAACTGCACACGGGTAGGCGTGCACAGGGGCTGCACATGGGCGTTTTCGAAGCGGATCCCGGCAGTGGCCATGCCGTCGAGCACGGGCGTCGCATACGACGTCCCGCCATTGGCTCCTATCGCCTCATAGCCGAGGTCGTCGGACATGATCAGAACGATGTTGGGTCGGCGTTTGACGGTCTCGGCCATGTTTGGTTGTTTCCTGTGTTGATGGTTGTTGTTGTCTGCGGTTGGTCCACTCTCTGTAGGAGAGGGGCAGGGTGAGTTGGAACGGGCCGGTTGGCGACTCGGAGACGACTTCTATTGAGCGACATCTCCCTCAACCTGACCGTCCCCCCGGGGAGAAGGGACCTGTTCTTCGCTAGCCGGCGAGGTATTCCAGCGCGTTCAGGATAAGTTTTTGGAACTCGGGGTGCAGCTGGGACGAACCGGCGTGGCCGAGGGCGATGTTCGCCACCCTGCCC
>JASLNQ010000430.1 GCA_030745955.1 Dehalococcoidia bacterium
TCGGACTCGAAGATGTGGAACACCTAGGAGATGCGCTGGGTCCCGTTGTCCAGAAGTACGGCTGAGTCCCGATGGCGTCCGGATTTCCGCAACGCTTGCACGTGATTCGATAAAACCCCGGCTCGCGGGAACGCTCCGCCTCGACGCTTCGGTGTCGAGGCGGTTTCGCGCTCGGGTGTTGAAGTGGTTTCCTGGAACATTCGTACTACGCCATTTAGTACGTTCCTAGCTTCCGGGCGCAGGTTCATCGCTCCAGAATGTTGATATCGGCAAACAACGCCAGCATGAACGTAAACCGGAGAACGCCATGACCACAAAAATTGCTGCAGAGCGGACCCTTTCTGCCGTCAAAGCAAGCATTCCGATGACCTGGTGGGTCACCGGGTTCATGGTCATCGTGTTGGGCTTCGGATACCTCGACTGACCGCCGGCCCGCTCGCGCAGATATGCCCGACCCGTTCAACGCACGTGCGTCCCCTCTTCACACGGCGGCAGCAGGCCAGGGCCTACTCGCGTTCGGCCCAACCCGCCTTCGCCAGCAGCCGCCAGAGCTTTGACCGCAACCGAAGACCGGGCGATAATCCCCGTGAAATGGATGAAAAAGCGAGGAGGTTGGCATGATCAAGGTAGGCATCACCAGGGGCGAAGACAGGTCGGCGAACGTCGCGGCCGCGCTTGAACTAATCTCTGACCAGGTTGTCATTCCCGACAAGCCCGTCCTCATCAAGCCCAACTTCGTGACCGTGAACGACCAGCTCGTTGCGACCCACGTCGACGCGACCCGGAAAACCCTGGAGTTCCTGGCCGAACGGGGTGTAAAGCACTTCACAATCGCCGAAGGACCAGGTGGCTCGACGCTGGAAAAAGCGGTCGAGAATTACGGTTACCGGGCGCTCACCGACGACTTCGATATCACATTCCTCGATATCAACAGGGACGAATACGTCGAGGTGTCCACGCTCGATCCGCAACTTGACGAGCAGCGCCTGAAGATGTCGAAAACACTCGCCGAATCGTTCATCGTGTCGGTCTGCCCGATGAAGACCCACGACACGGTTATCGTCACGCTGGGCCTCAAGAACGTGCTGGTCGGCACGCTGATCGGTCATACCGAACGACAAAAGCTCCACAGCGGTTTTCCAGCCATGAACCTGTCGATGGCCATGATGACGCAGCACGTGGCGCCGGGCCTGACGGTGATCGATGGCACAGTCGGCATGCAGGGCGATGGCCCGGTCGACGGGTATGCGATCGATTCGCGGGTCGTTGTCGCCGCGGCGCACCCGTTTGCCGCCGATGTCGTGGGACTGCAGGTGATGGGCTTCGAGCTGGAGCAGGTCGGGTACCTGAAGTACGCGATGGAACTGGACGGCCTGACCCTCGAAGACGATGGCAAGAGCCTCGGCATACCCTTCGAGAAGCTGGCCAAGTCCACCGGCAACA
>JASLNQ010000431.1 GCA_030745955.1 Dehalococcoidia bacterium
AACGTTACTTTAGGGATGGTTCACCTCGGGTTGCTGTATGAATGAATGGCCAGGGTGGGCGGGTGGCGGTCAGGCGCGGTTTTCGGTTCGGTGGTGTTCGTTCCACCGCTTTGCGAGGTCGATACACCGCATGAACTCGACGTTGTCGTGCTGTCCGATGTGATTTATCAGCCTGTCGAGGGCCTCGAGCCGTGCGAACCGTCCGGTCGTGTGCGGGTGCATGGTCGGCATGAACGCCCTGCCTTCCCGGTAGGCGCCGTCGAATTCCCATTGCCAGGCGGTGAGCACGTCGTTCGGTGTCGCCATAGGGGCTGTTCGCCCGGCAACCGGCATATAGGTGTAATACGGTGCATCGTCAAGCGCCCAGTGGACTGGTAGTTCGACGAGTTGCCTGTCGTTTTCGCCCACGAAATACGGGACGTCGTCGCCCATCAGGCTTGAGTCGTAGACGAAACCCCGATCGTGAAGCAGTTGAAGTGAGTTTCCCGACAGTTCCCAGGACGGCGACCAGTAGCCTTCGGGCCTGCTACCAGTTATCGATTCGAGGATGTCCGAGGCGCGGTCGAGTATCTGCCCTTCATCTTCATCGGGTCCCAGCGACGAAGGTGGTTCGTGGAGGTAGCCGTGGTGCGCGATTTCGTGTCCGCGCTCCACGATTTCCTTCACGAGTTCGCGGTTGCGTTCTGCAACCCAGCCGGGGACGAAGAACGTTGTCGTGATTGCGTGGCGTTCGAGCAGGTCGAGAATCCTCGGCGTGCCGGTGCGGGGCCCGAACTCACCCATTGAGAGCGCGCTCGGGTTGGCGGCAAGCTCGGGATTCCGACGCAGCGTCGCCGAAGGTCCGTCGATATCGAAGGTGAGGTTCACGACGCAGCGCGTCGAACCGTCCCAGATCGTGTTCACTGGTATGCCCTGGCTCCCGGTTTCCGGCGGGTCACCGGCCCTGTTCTACCTGTTCGCGCTGCCAGGCGTAATCGACTTTGCCGTCGTAGAACCTGTCGGGATTTTCGACGGCCCACAGTTGCTTTCGCATGTTCCAGTTTTCGGGATCGAACGCAATGCCTTCGCGCCAGACTTGTCGCGCCCGCTCGATTTCGCCTTCATGATAGTGAGAAAGCCCGCGCTCGAAATGGTCTGAGACCGGGCCGGGGGTCACGTCGGCTGACTGCGCTGACATCTCTCCATCGGAGATAAAGGCCGACACCAGGCCGCGAGTTTCGTCGTTCTTTATGTCGAACCCATCGTACTGCTGGAACTGCAGCTTGCCCTCTTCGTCGACCAGTATTCCGTTGGGGACGGCGCGATAACCAAAGATCCTTGCGAGTGAGTTCTCTTGGTCGACAACGGTTACGAACTCGGCCCCTGCCTGCTCGTGGAACGGCCGGGGCTTGTCGGGACCCTGGA
>JASLNQ010000432.1 GCA_030745955.1 Dehalococcoidia bacterium
GCGATGGCAACAAGGTCGAAGGCGTGGTTATCGCCGACTTCATCGACACCGACAGGTCGAAGTACCAGCAGCTGTTCGAGGGCATCGACGCGGTGATTCACCTCGCCTTCAAGCCACATACCCACCGCGGAGCGGCTCAGGAAAATGCCCCGATCGACCGTTTCGCGAACGAGCATGAAAACGTTCAGATGGCCAACAACATCTATCGGTCGGCCTACGACGCCGGGGTACGCCGCCTGGCCATCGCGAGCTCCAACCATGCAGCCGACTGGTACGAGCATTCACTGGTGCACGAGCGGAAGTTTGACATGGTGCGCCCAACCGATTTCCCGGTGTCGGACAACTTCTACGGCTGGGCAAAAGCCGCGTACGAACTGCTTGCATGGCCCTACGCTTGCGGGATATTCGGTCGTCAGCTCGAGACGGTGATGTTGCGGATTGGCTTCACCCGCCCCATCAACGTCGATGAGCACCTGGCCGAGCCGGAGGGCACGGGCCCGATCGGTAGCGGCCTGGCGAATTTCAAACGCAACCTGGGTGCGTATATCAGCCCGCGCGACATCACCCAGTTGTTTACGAAGGCGATCGAGGCACCGGACATCGGCAACGAGCACGGCGTTCCGTTCGTGATCGCCTACGGCTGCAGCGACAACACCCGCAGGTTCTGGTCGCTGGAGACCGGCCGAAAGTATCTCGATTACCAGCCGCAGGACGATACGGAGATCATCTACTCGAAAGAAATCACCCGGGTGATAACAGGTGAGGGTACCGGGGTGCGCGGCGGGAAAGTTGGGATTTAACCAGGGGACACGTGCGTAATCCCCTCTCCCTGGGAAGGAGAGGGCTAGGGTGTGGGTCGAATCTGAACTACGCTAACACCCTGCAATCGGGAAGACCGAGAGCAAGCCTCGGACGGCGCTCTTTGGCTTTGCACAGTCCGACCCACCCTCTAAGTCCCGCCCAGGCAGGGAGGGAGGACCTCGCCCTAATAGAACGAGAACTTCTGGCGGATCATCTTTTCTTCGCCGATCTTGGCGATTATCTGTTCGTGCACTTCGTAGTCCCACTCACCGACGAAGCTGATTGCGGTGCCGCGTTGACCCATACGTGCGGTCCGGCCGATTCGGTGGACGTACTCCTCGACATTCTCGGGCATGTCGTAGTTGATGACGTGCGAAATCGTGGGTATGTCAAGGCCCCGGGCGGCCAGGTTCGTGGCCACGAGCATGCGGAGACTGCCATCGCGGAAGGCATTCATCACCCGGTTGCGTTCCGACTGCGACATGCCGCCGTGTATGCCTTTTGCGGGGAAGCCTTCGCCGGCCAGCCCCTTCGAGAGCCGGTCTACCCCGATCTGCATCCTCCGGAAGATCAGGATCTGTGAG
>JASLNQ010000433.1 GCA_030745955.1 Dehalococcoidia bacterium
AGATCGCCGCTGAATATGGAGCTTGCAAGGAGGGAATGCCGTGCGAATCGCCTACTTCTACCTGATGCGGAACGATCCACAGAACATATGCTAGATCGCTCCCCTGCACAGCCAGTACTGGAACGGGCTGGACCTACCGCAGTATGTTGGCGGGCCCTTCGTCGACTTTTCCGGCGGGCCGATTACGTTCTAGGCGGGTCCTCGGGGAAAAAAGCGCCGTACTGGTCCCAGCTTGCGAAGGACCTGGTTGTCTACGAGTTGGCCGGGCGTGCGGCAGTAGTCGTACCGACGGTTGTCGTGCCGCCGGCAGTTATCCGGTTCGTCCCGTTGCTTCACACGGGCCAGGCGGGGTGGAGGGCTGAGCGTACTTTGTCCATGTCGAGGTCGATTCCGAGTCCGGGTTTGTCGCTGAGTACGAGTTTGTGGCCCTGCCAGTTGAGCGGTTCGGTGAGGAACAGGTCGTATGAGGGCTTGAATTCGATTGCATGTTCGAGCCGGTAGAAGTTCGGCGTGCTGATTGAGACGTGTGCACCGGCAAGGATCTGGCCCGGCCCCTGTGCGTTGTGCGGGCTGATCGGGATGTAGTAGGTCTCGGCCATGGTGGCGATCTTCTTGATCTCAGAAATCCCGCCGGTCCATGTGACATCGGGCATGATGTAGTCGGTCAGGCCCTCGTGCAGGATCTGCGAGTAGTCCCAGCGGGTGAAGAGCCGTTCACCCACGCACATCGGCGCCCGCATCTGCGCTCGCACCGATCGCAGGGCTTCGAGGCCTTCCGGTGGCACCGGTTCTTCGAACCAGCCGATTTGCGACTCATCGTACAGCCGGTTCGCCAGGCGCACGGCGTGGGGAACGTTGTAGTGCCCGTGGGCGTCGATCAGGATTTCGACGTCGGGGCCGACGGCGTCACGAACGGCAGCTGTGATGTCGCAGCCAAGGTTTTCGCCATCGGCTGAGATCTGGCCGTCCTGGTACATCGTGTGGTAGTCGTTCATCTCGAGGAACGGGTCCATTTTCACCGCGTCGTGGCCGGTGGCGACCACTTTTTTAGCCGCCTCGTGGTACTGATCGGGCGTTGAGCAGCCACCGAACCAGACGTTTGCGTAGGTGCGGACGTCTTCACGCATCTTGCCGCCTAGCAGGTCGTAAACAGGTCGCCCGGTCGCCTTGCCCTTGATGTCCCAGAGTGCGATGTCGATACCGCTGATGATCGTGGTCGGAAAGCCGCGTGAGCCGAGGTATGTGTATCGGCGGAAGAGCTTGTGCCAGAGCCGTTCGATGTCGGTGGGGTTTTCGCCGATGAGCGCTTCTTTGACCGCTCTCACCCCTTCGCCGGTCAGGAACGACGCTTTTCGCGGGACGTTGGAGGATT
>JASLNQ010000434.1 GCA_030745955.1 Dehalococcoidia bacterium
GTGGAGTTTCGCAAGGACGTCCTGGCCCGTACCCGAATCACTGCTCCACAGACCGGGCAACCCACCGCCGTGGCGCGTCAACGGGCGATGGCAGGCGTTTTCGAAACCCGGCGGGATGTTGCTGGCATGCGGGTCCTCCTGGTCGACGATGTGTTCACCACCGGCAGCACGGTGAAGTCGTGCGCTGATGCCCGCAAGGCTGCGAACGCGAGCTGGGTTGGTGTCGCCACACTCGCCGTCCAACCGATCGGGAGCCTGAAATGAGTACCGGGTGAGCAGCCTGAAAGCCGTGTTTTTCGATCTCTACGGGACCCTCGCCGGGTTCGATCCCCCGCGCGAGGTAATACAGGCGAGTGCGGCAGAAAAATTCGGCCTGGAGGTAACGACGGAAGGCATCAACGCCGGGTATCACTTGGCCGACGAGTTCATGACCCACCAGAATGCCAGCAAGCCGGTCAGGAGCATGAACGCCAACGAGCAGTGGGCCTTTTTCGCACGGTTCGAACAACTGGTCCTTCAGGGCGCCGGGCATGAGGTCGATCTTGAACTGGCGGGCCAGATCTGGGTCGAAATTCGCAGACAGGAATACAGTTTCGCGCTGTTCCCGGACGTGATTCCGGGGCTCGACCGGCTGCGTGCGACCGGGCTCACCGTTGCAGTGATCTCGAACATGAACTCCACGAGCGAGCAGCTGTGCGACGACATGGGTTTAACCGGTCATGTCGACTTCGCCGTAACGTCCGGCGAGACGGGTTTCGAGAAGCCCGATCCACGGATTTTCGAGGTTGCGCTTTTGAAGGCCGGTGTGACCGCCGACCAGGCCATCCTCGTGGGCGATCAACTCCAGTCCGACATCTATGGCGCTGAAAACGCGGGCATGCGCCCGGTGCTGATCGACCGCTACAACGGCCACCCACACTACGAAAAGCACCCCCGGGTAACCGATATGGAGTCGTTTCTGGCCCTTGTCGCCGATATCACCACGCCAGGATAGGAAAAGGTGAGTGGCTTCCTACCTACCGCCTTGTTCCTTCTCCCGAAAGGAGAAGGTTGGGTTGAGGGGGAATGCAAACGAGATTTTGGGTAAAAACTGTCGAAAGCGTGCCTCCAACCAGGGGTGTCCCTTCTCCCCGGGGGGCCGTCGAGCCAGGCGGTCAGAATCGATATAGTTCGGGTCTGAACACACAGGGACTCATATCCAGGTGACAATCTCGATCGAAAAAATATGCGTAATCGGTGTCGGGCTCATGGGCCACGGCATCGCGACTGAGTTCGCCGTGGCCGGGTTCGACGTCGCACTTGTCGACCGGGACGACGAGCAGATCGCACTCGCC
>JASLNQ010000435.1 GCA_030745955.1 Dehalococcoidia bacterium
GGTCTCAAGGCGCGCAACGTGCACCTGCCGGGTCACGGTGTGATGGAAATCTGGCATGACGATGCCTGGCATCTTTACGACTCCAACCTGCAGGTCACCTACTCGAAACCAGATGGGCAGCTCGCCAGCGTCGAGGAGGTGCAGAATGACCTGTCGCTGCTCGACCAGGCGGATCACGATTTTCATGCCCCGCGCGGTTTCAACCTGGAGGGGGTCCGCAGCATATACGGTCAAGGTCAGGTCTGGCATCCCGATCCGCCGAGTGCGGACATGCACAGCATGGATTTCGAGTTACTGCCCGGCGAAACAATCAGCTGGTACTACGACGAGCGAGCACGCTTCTATCCTTACCAGAACGAGGTTTTCATGGTGGAGCCCTGCCCGGAGCACGTCGCGGGTGGCACCTTGCTCGTGCCGGGCGAATCGATGAGTGCTGAGCATGAGTCAGAAAGTTTCTCACAGCGCTTTCGCCGGCATGTGCCCTGGGCGATCGTCGGGGGACGTCTGCGTGCATCGGGCTTTCGCACACCCGGTGATGGGCAGGTTTCGCTGTTGCTGCACCGGGAGGGCAGGGAATTGACGGTTGGTGGCATTTTGACCGAACGCGCCGATTGCGAGGAGAGTTTCGAAATCGTCTTCGATTTCGCCAATGCGGCCGTCCGGCCGCCTCCGGATCCCGTTCTTTTCGATCTCGACCTTGAGTTGATTCTATACAAGGTACGCCCCGAATCCGAACTGCGCTTCGAGAACGTCATGGTTGAACTCGACCTGCAGCGGGCGCCACAGACCTTGCCGCCGCACGATCTGGAAGGTGCGGAACTCGTGTATCACGACAGATCCGACGAGCGGATAATCAGCGTGATGATCGAGTAGCGGGCGGATCCGGCTACATCAACGGGCACGATTATGTTATGAATCATGTCCGAATCAACTCTGAGTGGAGGTGATCCAGAACATGTCGACTGACGACACACAGAATATCCCGGGTTTCGATGAGACCGATCCGGGGAAACTGCAGGGCAAGCCCTGGGAGCCGGTATCCGACCGTGTCATACGCGTCGGTATCGTCGGGCACGGCATATGCCAGTTCGGGGCTCATTTCGGTTTCCAGGATCATCCCAACTCCGAAGTCGTGGCCGTTTCCGACCTGGATCCTGAGCGATGCCGAAAGATGGCGGAAATCACCCGCTGCGATACACGGTACCCATCGCTGGAGGAGATGCTCAAGGACGAGCAGGTTGAAGTCGTCTTC
>JASLNQ010000436.1 GCA_030745955.1 Dehalococcoidia bacterium
CTCGCCTACGATTCGAGGGTTGAAGACCTCCGTATGACTGCAGTGTCGATCCTCAAGCGCTGGGACCTCGATTACGCAACCAACAAGTACCCGCCCGGCGTACTCAACGAGTTCACCGACACCCACCACCATGTCCAGAGCGGCGAAGAGACCCGCCACAACCACGACCCGGCAAACCCGTTCCAGATCGGCTACGGGCATGTCATGCTGCTGAACATCAGGAACCAGGTCGACCCACTGAGCCGGGGTCTGATAATCGACCAGTTCGACCCCGATTACCCACCGCTCAGCTACGCCTGCGATCTCGCCAACGACCAGGGCGGGCTTGTCATCTGGTGCCACAACGGGCAGGGCATGGAAGCACCCGTGGCCGCCGCACTTGGCAAGGTGCACGCAATGAACCTGTTCGACCCGTTCTGGTCCGATGTGGAGTACCTCAACTGGTACCACATGCTGAACACGGGGATAAAACTGCCCGTTTCGACAGGCTCCGACTGGTTCGTCTGCTCGGCGAACAGGGTCTACTCGCAGACCAGCGGCGGGTTCGAATACGAATCGTGGCTCGACGGCGTCCGGAAGGGCAGGACATTCATCACCAACGGGCCCGCGCTGTTCATGACGGTGTCGGGGCATGAGCCAGGGGATGCCGTCGAGGTCGAAAAAGGCACCCGGCTCAACGTGCAGACCAGCTGGAACTCCCACTATGCCGTGGATCGCGTCGAGATAGTGATGA
Source organism: Dehalococcoidia bacterium (assembly GCA_030745955.1). The sequence goes on from JASLNQ010000436.1 coordinate 734, forward strand.
ATGGCGATGTCGTGGCCCGCCGCGACTTTCCCGAAGGAGCGACCAGCGGAACACTGGAGGCCGAGCTGCCTGTGGAAGCAGACGGTTGGATTGGCGCACGGCTCGGTTCGGGCTCACGCGACTCGTTCAACCAGCCGATCTGGGCGCACACCAGCCCGGTCTACGTCACCGGCACAGGCGTGCAATCCGAAGCCAGCGCCAGGTCGGCCACCTACTTCGCCGATCGGATTCAAGAAGGCATCGGGTGGGTCAAGACGAAAGGCCGCTTCTACACCGATGCCCAGCGAAAAGAGGTCGTCGACCTCTTCAAGCAGGGCCAGGACTGGTACAGCAAATTGAAGTAGCCGATACTTGCGTATACAGGGCAGGCGAACACGAACCATGCTTTGGCAGCGAACAGCGTACGCGGGTAAACTCGCTCGGGTTCGCTTTTACCACACAGGTCCCATCTCCGGCCACG
>JASLNQ010000437.1 GCA_030745955.1 Dehalococcoidia bacterium
GCTCACCGATCAGCACCGGGTTGTTCTTGGTGCGACGTGACAGGACCTGCATCACGCGTTCGGTCTCGCTCGCCCGCCCGATAACTGGATCAAGCTGTTTGTCGCGGGCGGCCTGGGTGAGGTTGCGCCCGAACTGGTCAAGCACCAGCGAGCCCGAAGCCGAGTCTCCGCTGCTGCCACCGGTGCTCGCACCGGCCTTCTCGCCCGGGCCCTGACCCGGTCCGGCACCCGAATAGCCAGACAGCAGCTGTATGACCTGTTGGCGCACCCGTGACAGGTCGGCTCCCAGCTTGACGAGAACCTGGGCAGCGACGCCCTCACCCTCGCGGATGAGCCCGAGCAGGATGTGCTCGGTACCGATGTAGTTGTGCCCCAGCTGCAGTGCCTCGCGCAGCGAAAGCTCAAGCACCTTCTTGGCACGCGGGGTGAACGGAATGTGGCCGCTCGGAGAACTGCCGCCCTGGCCGATCAGGTCCTCGACCTGGCTGCGCACGGCCTCAAGCGAGATGCCGAGGGATTCCAGGGCCTTGGCTGCGACGCCCTCGCCCTCGTGGATGAGCCCCAGCAGGATGTGCTCGGTACCGATGTAGTTGTGGTTCAGGAGGCGCGCTTCTTCCTGGGCCAGTACCACGACCCTGCGTGCCCTGTCGGTAAACCGCTCGAACAACCGGTTTCTCCTGTCCTGTCTGGTTCCTTGCGAAATGTGTGGGCCGGTACCCGCCGAACCGCCTGAGCGACCCGCCAACACCGGACTCGTCCACAAAGTGTACCTGTACCGGTGTGTCAACAACCGGTCGACCCGCCGGCTCTGGAGACCGGCAGTTTCGGCCAACCCACCCCACGCCCTATCCTCCCCGGGTGGCGAACCCGACACCCCTCCTCGATCCACCCGGCATGGCGGCCGACCTGGCCAGGATTGAAGCCGGGCTCCGACACGTCGTCGAGGCTGACGACCCCTTCCTGACCGAGGTGGCCAGGCACCTCATAGACGCCGGCGGAAAGCGGATCAGGCCGGCACTGGCCATCACCGCCTCACTCGTCACGAGCACGGAACCGGTCAGCGCCACCGACGACGTCATCTACGGCGGCATCGCC
>JASLNQ010000438.1 GCA_030745955.1 Dehalococcoidia bacterium
CAAACCATCTCGCCCCGCCCTGCTGTCCAGGCTTACGCTACGCTCCAGCCTGCACAGCAGGGCATGAAACCGCGCCGAACTCTCTCATAGACGCTGGACCACTTAATGGGGGCAGGCCAGCCCTTCCGACGACGAGAAGGAGCGATGGCGAGGTTCAGGGACGTAAAGACCCTGCAAAAATTCGCTGCCGTTCATGCCTCGATCCACAACCACTTCAACCACGACCGCCACCTCAACCGCCGCAACATTTTCAAACAGAACTGCTCTACTGCTCTGGCAGAGTGGCGTCAACTTGCGGCCTGAGATTTACCGGTTTCGAGGTTGTGCAGACCGGTTCGTGTTTGTCTGACAGTGCCCGACGACGGCCTTGAGATCGAACTCATAGGCGAGATCGTAAACATGATCGAACTCGCCCAAACCGTGGCTCACAAAGAAACAGCCACCCCCCAAGAAGCGGTTGTTCCCGATGTGTACCGGAGTTCGGTAAAGGTGGTTGCGGGGGGAGGATTTGAACCTCCGACCTTCAGGTTATGAGCCTGACGAGCTACCAGACTGCTCCACCCCGCGGGATCGATGTTGGATGCGATCGTGAACAGGCTAGTGAATCCTCGATCCCGCAAGGCAAAGCCCGCTTTGAAGACCTGGCGGCGACCTACTCTCCCACGCCTTGAGACGCAGTACCATCGGCGCTGAGGGGTTTCACGGCCGAGTTCGGGATGGAATCGGGTGGGACACCCCCGCCATGACCACCAGGTCGCCAAAACGGGCCGACGCGGAGGCTCATCGGCAAAAAACGCGGCAAGCGCGGTTTTCGCCCGACCTTTCTGGCCGTTGCTGATCGCAGTGTCTTTTCCACGGGAATATCATGTCCGTTTCGGGCATTGGGCTTACCCGTACGCATGGCGTACTCTCAAGCCTATCGAGCGATTAGTACTGGTTAGCTTCACGTGTTGCCACGCTTCCACACCCAGCCTATCAACGTGGTGGTCTTCCACGGCTCTCAAGGGAGACCTGGTATCGAGGGGGGCT
>JASLNQ010000439.1 GCA_030745955.1 Dehalococcoidia bacterium
TTCTTCCAGGTATTCCGCGCGGATCTCGGCGAGGTCCTTCTCGGCGGCGCGCTGACGTCCCCGGAGGTCCGGCTCCTTGGCGCCCCCCCCTTCGAGTTCGGCCAACTCGGCCTCGAGCGCCTCCTGACGGATGGCCAGGCGGCCGTCGCGCTCTTCTTCGATGGCGACGCGCTCCTCGTCCAGTTCGGCCTCGAGCGTCGTCAGGTCTTCGTGGCGACGTTCCTCGTCGACCGAGACGACCATGTTGGCGGCGAAGTAGATGACCTTCTCGAGTTGCTTGGCCTTGAGTTCCTCTCGGGGCTCGGTGCCCATCAGCAGGTAGGCCAGCCACGACCGGGTGCCACGCAGGTACCAGATGTGGACGGCTGGGGCGGCCAGTTCGATGTGGCCCATGCGTTCGCGGCGCACCTTCGACCGGGTGACCTCGACGGCGCACCGCTCGCAGATGATGCCCTTGAACCGGACCCGCTTGTACTTGCCGCAGTAGCACTCCCAGTCCTTGGTCGGACCGAAGATCTTCTCGCAGAAGAGCCCGTCCTTCTCCGGCTTGAGTGTGCGGTAGTTGATGGTTTCCGGCTTCTTGACCTCGCCGTTGGACCACATGCGTATGCCGTTGGCGGTCGCAAGGCCGATTCGGATCTGGTCGAAGTCGTTGACGTCGAGCACGCGTTCTTCCTGGTTCTCTTGGCGGGGGGTGGTTGCGGTCAGCGGAGGAGGCCGGCGCTCCGGCGCTCGTCCTCTTCGTCGGATCCACGCTCGGGACGGGACAGGTCGATGCCCAGTTCCTCGGTGGTGCGGTAGACGTCCTCGTTGATCTCGCGGATCTCGACTTCCTGGCCGACCTCGTCGAGGACCTCGACATCCAGGCAGAGGGACTGCATCTCCTTGATGAGGACCTTGAAGCTCTCGGGGATGCCGGGCTCCGGGATGTTGTCACCCTTGACGATCGCCTCGTAGACCTT
>JASLNQ010000043.1:0-8252 GCA_030745955.1 Dehalococcoidia bacterium
TGAACGATTTGAAGTACTGGGTGGCGTTCCACCAGGTGTCTGGGATGGGTCCGGTCACCTTCACAAAGCTCGAGGCGCGCTTCGGCGACCTGGAGTCGGCCTGGCACGCGCCGGTCTCGAGTCTTGTGGCGGCAGGTGTCGGACCTAAAGTCGCAGCCCAGGTCGACCGTTTCCGTGACGAGAACGAGCCTGACGAGGTGATGGGTACGCTTGAGCGGCTCGGTATCCGGGCAATTCACCTACGTCACTCCGATTACCCCGCACAGCTTGCTGAAACGGCTGCGGCCCCGAGCGTGATCTACGTGAAGGGCAGGATGCTTGAGGCCGACGAGCATGCCGTTGCCATTGTTGGCGCCCGCGATGCGACCCCGTACGGACTCGAAATGACGCGGCGTATTTCATACGACCTGGCGAGGGCGGGTGTGACGGTGGTTTCGGGTTTGGCTCGCGGAATTGACACGGCGTCCCACCGGGCGGCGCTTGAGGCGGGCGGCCGCACTATCGGGATCCTCGGCTCCGGACTTGATCGCGTTTATCCGCAGCGGAACGTCCCGATTGCCGAGAAGATCGCACAAAGTGGCGCCCTGCTCACAGAGTACCCGCCAGGCGTCAGCGCGTTGCCCCAGCACTTTCCGCGCCGCAACCGGGTCATCAGCGGCCTGTGCCACGGTGTGCTTGTGGTCGAAGCTGCGTTTAAGAGCGGTGCGATGCTCACGGTCAACTGGGCGCTTGAACAAAACCGCGACGTGTTTGCGGTGCCGGGAAGCGCGTTGAGCGAGAAGAGCAAAGGGACGAACTGGCTCATTCAGCAGGGCGCTAAATTGACGACGTCGGCCGAGGATATTCTCGAAGAGCTGAATATCGATGAGAAACCAGTAGGTGTCGAGGGACCGCTTCCCGCGGCGGACGATATTGGGGCTGGCAATGGCGAAAACGCGCTTGACAACCTCGCGCACGAGAACAATGTATTAAACATAGAGCGACGCGTGCTCGGTCTGCTGGAAAACGCAGAAGGGCCGATGCACGTAGATGACATTACAAGAACCCTGGGCGAGACGGCTGCCGCCGTCAGCTCGGTCCTTGCGATGCTCGAACTGCGGGGTTCGGCCCGACAGGTTGGCTCGATGCTATTCATTGTCGATAGGGAACGTCCGGTGATTTCAAAATGATCGTCGGACTTGAGGTGGTAAGCAGTTGGCGAAAACGTCGAAGCGAGACCTGGTCATCGTCGAATCACCGGCGAAGGCCCGAACCGTGGGGCGATTCCTCGGTGATAAGTATGTAGTCAAGGCCTCGATGGGGCATGTCCGCGATCTTCCAGCCGATTCGCTGGGTGTGGACGTCCTTGACGATTTCAGACCCGAATATGTGAATGTGCGCGGCCGAGCGACCTTGATTGCTGAAATTAAGCGGGCTGCGAAACAGGCAGAGTCGGTCTACCTCGCCACTGACCCGGACCGCGAGGGTGAAGCGATTTCCTGGCACCTGGTGGAGGCAGCCGGCCTGAACAGGGTGCCGAACCTCAGGCGGGTAGTGTTCCACGAGATAACGGACACCGCAGTGGCCGAGGCCTTTGCCCACCCGCGTGAGATCGATATGGAGCTGGTGAACGCCCAGCAGGCACGCCGCCTGCTCGACCGCATTGTCGGTTACATGCTCAGCCCGGTGCTGTGGAAAAAAGTAAAGCGGGGACTTTCGGCCGGTCGTGTGCAGTCGGTGGCGCTGAGGATGATCGTCGACCGCGAGCGCGAGATCGAAGCGTTCAAGCCCGAGGAATACTGGGTGATCACAGTCGATCTCGAAACCGAAACGAACGGGCGCACATATCTCTTTAACGCCGCGCTCAGCGCGGTTGCCGATAAAAAGGGCAAGCCGGTCGTCGACAACGAAGCGACTGCGACTGCGATCAAGAACGACCTCAACGCCGCAACCTACGTCGTTTCGAAGATCACCCGCCGCGAGGCCAGGCAGCGCCCGCGACCGCCGTTCACGACGAGCACGCTCCAGCAGCAGGCCGCCCGTTCGTTCCGGTTCGGCGCCCAGCGCACTATGCGCATAGCCCAGGACCTGTACGAGGGAATCGAACTCGGTAGCTCCGATCCCGTCGGTCTAATCACTTACATGAGGACCGACTCGACGAACCTGGCCGCAAACGCGCTGGCCGAGGCCGAATCGTTTATCAGGACGACCTACGGTCCTGGCTACACGTCGGGGCCGAGGCGTTACCGCACGAAGAGCAAGTCGGCACAGGAGGCGCATGAGGCTGTCAGGCCCACGTCCGCCAGCAATACACCGGAGAGGGTCGCACCGTTCCTCTCGAGCGAGCAACTGCGGCTCTACACGATGATCTGGAAGCGGACGATAGCCAGCCAGATGACCGATGCGATTGTCGACAACACCGGCGTGGATATCGAGGCGACGGCGCCAAACGGCAACGTGCACGCGGTCCGCGCAACGGGTTCGGTCATCAAGTTCGACGGGTATCGAAAGCTGTATATCGAGACGCGTGACGAGGACGCCGAAGATGAAGACAGCAGGCAGCTGCCAGCGATGAACGAGGGCGATTCTCCGGTAAAGAGGAGCGTGAACGCCGACCAGAAGTTCACCCAGCCGCCACCACGGTTCACCGAGGCAAACCTGATTCGATTTTTAGAAGAACAGGGAATCGGGCGCCCTAGCACGTGGGCCTCGATTGTGGGCACAATTGAGAAGCGGCAGTACGTCGACCGGGAGCGGTCGCGGTTCAAGCCGACCCCGATGGGTGTCGCGGTGTCGGATTTCCTGACGGCGCATTTCTCGAACATCATGGATACCGGTTTCACTTCGGGAATGGAGTCGAAGCTCGACTCTGTCGCCGAGGGTGAGCAGGACTGGATCGAGATGCTGCGTGAGTTCTTCGATCCGTTCGATAAGGCGGTCGAAGAGGCGTTCGAGAATGCCGACCGAGTCGACCGTAAGAAGCTCGTGCAGAAGAGCGATGAAAAGTGCGAAGGTGGCGATAACCTTGTTATTCGGAGCGGACGTTACGGCAAGTTTTTGTCGTGCGGAAGGTTCCCGGAGTGCCGTGTGGCGATTTCAACCCGCCCCAGCGAACGCGCCTCTGGCGAGGTCAAAGAAAACTGGGAGATCGCCTGGAAGACTGCGATGGAGAAGTGCGCGATCGTGCACCCCGAGGCCGCAGCAGCGGTTGCAGCCGAGGCCGAGGCGAAGCGCAGTTCACGCGGCAAGCGCTCGAAGAATGGCAAGTCGGCCCGCAGGTCGAAGCGCAGGACAAGGGCCTCGTCGTAGCTGGAGTTCTGCACGACCGGGCACGCTTCGAAGAATCGCGCTCTTTGCCGGACGGTTGGATGGGGTATTGGCCCAGCGGGCGGTCGGACCATGACGAGCACGAAACGCCTGCCGTCGCCTGCCATGGAGGACGCGCTACTGCAATCGCGGTCGGCCCGGTATTCGGGTCCGGTACGCGAGTTTGCCGATCACATCGCCACGACACGGCAGCTCGCCGGCCACACCGTTCGCAACTATGTAAACGACCTGGTCCCGTTCATCGAGTACCTGGATGAGCGGGGAGTCACCGACCTGGCGCAGGTCGACCGTCTTTTCCTGCGGGGATACCTGGCGTGGCTGATATCGCAGGATTTCAGCAGGAGCAGCGTGGCGCGCAAGCTCTCCGCGTTGAAGGCTTTTTTCAGGTTCCTGCGGCAGACGGGCGAGATCGGAGTCGATCAGACCGATCTCGTGTCCGGTCCGCGGCGCGAAAAGCGGCTGCCGGCGATCGCTTCGAGCTTCGAGATCGACCGGCTGCTCGACGCGCCGGATGTCGCCACCGATGCGGGGATCCGCGACCGCGCCTTACTTGAGCTTCTCTATGCCGCCGGCCTCCGCGTTTCAGAGGCCAACACGATGGACCTCGACGATCTTGACCTTACGGCGAAAGAGGTCAGGGTGGTTGGCAAGGGTTCGAAGCCGCGCGTGGCATTGATCGGCGAACACTGCGTCCGGTGGCTCGAACGATATCTGCGGGATGCCAGGCCAAAGTTCACGAGCCGCCGGTCGGATGCGGCGGTCTGGATGAACCAGTCGGGGGGCCGGTTGTCGGCCCGTTCGATTCAGCGGATCGTTAAGAAGTACGCGCTTGCGGCGGGGCTCGATCCTGATTTCCACACGCATTCGATTCGCCACAGTTTCGCTACCCACATGCTTGATGGGGGCGCCGATTTGCGGGTTGTGCAGGACCTCCTGGGGCACAGCAGCCCGGCCACGACCCAGATCTACACGCATGTGTCGACCGAGCAGGCCCGCGCCGTGTACCTGGGCGCTCATCCGAGGGCTAACAGGGGGAAATCGGGGCGGGCATCGTAGTAGGCTTGTTTCATGGAGTTTGATCGGTTGCCCGACGGAACTTGCGGAACCGGACATACCAATTCGATACCCCGGGGCCGTGGGTCGGCCGAGGGGCGCAATGGGGGCGCGATTTGCCAGCAACGATTCTTGTCATAAACGGGCCGAACCTGAACAACCTTGGCAAGCGAGACACCTCGCTCTACGGCACGAAGACACTGGCCGACATCGAGGGCGATATCTTGGCAAAAGCTTCGGGGCTTGGCATCAATGTGAAGTTTTTCCAGTCGAACCACGAGGGTGCGATTGTCGACTTCATCCAGGAGTCGTCGGCAGGTGCCAGCGGGGTGATCATTAACGCCGGTGCCCTTACGCAGGTCGGGTACTCGATACTCGACGCGCTGCTCGATGCCGGCCTGCCGTTCATCGAGGTCCACCTGTCGAACATCCATGCCCGTGAGCGGTTCCGGCAGAGGTCGGTGTTCGCATCGAAGGCGATCGGGCAAATGGCGGGATTCGGGCCATCGGGGTACATTTACGCACTCGACCACCTGGCGTCGGTTGTCAGTAGCTAGTTTTTCTGACGGAGTTAGTTCTCATTGAGCGATTTCCGATTTCCTTCGCGTGTCCAAAAACTTCGCGAGCGCATCGCAAAGGATGAGCTCGATGCGCTTTTCGTGAGCAACGGCGAAAACCGGCGATACGTTTCCGGGTTCGTGAGCACTGCCGGTTACCTGCTCGTGACCCGCGACGAGGCGGTGATCTGCACCGATTTCCGTTACACCGAGCAGGCAGCGCAGCAGGCCCCGGGCTGGCGGGTTGACCGTATTGGCGGCAAGCCCGACTGGCTGCCAAAGCTGGTGAACGAGTTCGGGATCGAGAACCTCGGCTTCGAGGCCGATGACATGACGGTCGGCACCCTGGAGCGGTTCAAGAAGGCCCTGGAGGAAGGTGATGCCAGCCCCGAGTTGAAGCCGACAACGGGTATCGGGGTGGACCTCCGTGCGTATAAAGACGCCGAGGAGCTGGGGCTTCTGCAGCAGGCTATCGATATTGGCGACCAGGCGTTCGAGGAGACGGCTGCTCAACTCGAGGTCGGGATGACGGAGAAACAGGCTGCCTGGATATTCGAGAAAGCCGTGAGAGAGCGGGGTGCGGAGTCAATTTCATTCGAGACGATCGTTGCGATTGGTCCTAACGCGGCACGACCCCACCACGCGACGAGTGACAGCAGGTTGGTCGAGGGGCAGACGATAGTTTTCGACTGCGGTGCCCGTTACCAGGGTTACTGTTCGGACCTGACCCGCACAGTGGTGCTCGGTGAGGCGGATGACGAGGTGAAGCGGGTGTACGACATCGTGCTGACGGCCCAGTTGGCGGCGATCGACATGGTCGAGGCCGGCATGACGGGCGAAGAGTGTGACGCGATTGCGAGAAAGATCATTTCTGAAGCGGGTCACGAGAACGACTTCGGTCACAGCCTGGGTCATGGATTGGGGCTCGAGGTGCATGAAAACCCGGGGGTTGGGCCGAACGCCAAGGGCAAGCTCGAAAACGGGATGCCGTTCACGATTGAACCGGGAATTTACATACCTGGTTGGGGCGGTGTGCGGATCGAGGATGTGGTGGTACTTGAAAACGATAAGGCTCGCGTGATGAGTCATGCGGCTAAAATGAAGTTCTGATTTTTCTGATTTTTTGAAACTCGATCGGCATTTGGCGATCACCGGCCTGTTCGGGCCGGACGGCAAATCCGAAGTACAGGCCAGAGGACAACCGGGCACTGCGATGACAATTTCTTCCAGCGAAATTCGCCGAAATATGACCATCATCCTGGATGATGATGTGTACCAGATCCTCGACTGGCAGCACCGGCAGGCGCCCAAGGCCCCGCCGACTCTCACGCTGAAGGTGCGCCAGGTGAAAACGGGCAATGTGTACGAGCGGAAGCTGCAGGGTAACCAGAAGCTGACGCGTGCCGAGGTTGAGACTCCGACGGTGCAGTACCTGTACCCGGACGGCGATATGCACAACTTCATGGACACGGAAACTTTCGAGCAGTTCGCCATGACCGAGGATGTGCTGGGCGATGCCCTGAAGTTCATCACCGAGGGCGACACGATCGAGGTGATGATGTACGAGGGTGTGCCGCTGTCGATCGAGGTGCCGCCTTCAGTGGTCCTGGAGATCGGGCAGACCGAGGTCGGGCTGCGGGGCGATACCCAGAGCGGGGCGACGAAGCCGGCAACGACTACTACGGGGCTTGTGATGCAGGTCCCGCTGTTTATCGAGGTGGGCGACCGGGTTGCGGTGAATACCACGACGGGCGAGTACACGGGGCGGGCCGAGTAGCGGTTTTTCGCGAGGGGCTCGCTGGCGATGAGACAGACATCGGCCCCGGCTGGCAAACCGTTGAGGCGGGTAAGTTCGATACAGATGACGGCGCTTCTAGCCAGGTCAACCAAAGCCTGCTGACACCCGAAGGAGATAGTACGTTCTCGATGGCGCCCACGGCGACCCCGGAACCGACAGCCACCCCAATCCCCGAACAACTCCCACTCCGCCACCTACCAGTACACCAGAACCGGGCTTCGAGGACCTTTATCGGGACGACGTGACTGCTGGGCTGAAGGCCTACTGGGCTGCGATTAATAATCACAACGAGTCTGCATTCAACCAACCGGTGACAGCGGGCACCAGGGAGGAGTCGAGCTGGCGCACGCTTGAGGAACGGAAGTCAGAGGTTTACGGATTGGGCTGGAGCGACTATCCGCAAATTGAAATCGTCGAGGTAACGCTTATGAAGTGCGACGAAATCCTCTGCAAAGCCTGGTACGACGGAATATCAACTCCCGCGGTCGAAGACCCGGAGCGGGGCAGAGACTTTCCTTTTGAGTTCGAATCCTCACGGTTTTTCAGACTGGTCGATGGCACCTGGCTCGCCGACTATACCCGCGAAACAACCGACAAAGAGTGGCAGAGCACGCATAGGCCATAGATCGTTGATGGTGCAGCACTGATCGCCGTTCAGGCGTGCACAGGTTCCAGTCAGGACAGCTTTGCGGTGGTCTTTCGGGATCAGATGCAGGAGCGGCGAAATCGGTGGTGTTGTTCTGCTTTGGGTGGTGGTCCCGGATCGGCTGCGGGATGACAGTGGGATCGCGCGACACCACCCCGGGTCCCTCCACTTCGGTCGGGAAATCGGTCGTTGGTTTTGTCGGGCCGCTGTGGAAGAATGGGCGGATGACGAGTTCGGAAGATTACGGCGAGGTCGCTGGAGCACGGCAGACTGCCTACACGGTTAGCGCGGTCGCTGAGTACCTGAAGGCCAGCCTGGAAGGGGATCCGCGACTTACCGACCTGACGGTGATCGGCGAGGTTTCGGGTTATCGCAACCCGTCATCGGGCCACCACTATTTCGCACTCCGCGACGAGCAATCGCTGCTCAGGTGCGTGATGTTCCGCTCGGGCCGGGGTGGCGAATTTCTTTCTGATGGATCGCAGGTCATCTGTCACGGCCGCATCTCGATTTACACGGCGCGAGGCGACCTGCAGTTTTATATCGACCGGGTCGAGCCGGACGGGATAGGCGCGCTCCAGCAGGCATATGAGGAGATGCGCGAGCGGCTGGATGCCGAGGGCCTGTTCGATGTGGGCCGCAAGCGCCCGTTGCCCGAACTGCCGATCCGGATTGCGGTCATCACTTCACCGACGGGAGCGGTGATCCAGGACATCCTCAACGTGCTCACGCGCCGGTATCCGCTGGCCGAGATCATCCTCATTCCAAGTTCGGTCCAGGGCGAGCGGGCGGCACCCGAAATCGTGCAGGCGTTCCGGGCACTGAACTCGCTTGGCGATATCGACGTGGCGATTGTCGCGCGGGGTGGCGGCTCGCTTGAGGACCTGTGGCC
>JASLNQ010000043.1:8262-11874 GCA_030745955.1 Dehalococcoidia bacterium
GTGGCCGTTCAACGAAGAGGCCGTTGCGCGGGCCATCTTTGCCTGCAACGTCCCCGTGATCAGTGCCGTGGGACACGAGACTGACACGACTATTGCCGATCTGGTGGCCGACGTGCGTGCGCCAACACCGTCAGCGGCAGCAGAGATTGTGGCACCGGCGACTGCCGACCTGGCCGGGTATGTGGCCGGATTTGCGGCGCGGATAGACGAGATTGTTAGCAGGCGCACCCGTGATGGCAGGTCGCAGTTCGAGATGGCGGTCGACCGCATGAACCTGAGGGTCCCTGACACGGCGCTGCCGAGGCAGCGGATTGACGACCTGCTGACCAGGGCGCAGCTGGCCGGTCAGCGATTGGTGGAATCGTCGAAGCTGCGGCTCGCGACGGTCGAGGCTTCGCTGGGGGCGCTTGGTCCGGTGAAGATCCTTGGCCGCGGCTACACGATCGCCCGGCTTGCGGACGGGAGCGCGGCGACGAGTGCTGCGCAGTTCGCGGCGGGTGACAGGATGGGAGTCACATTCGGCGACGGCGACATCGATGCGACTGTAAACGACGTTGCTTTCGAGGGGGTGGCCGAGGGCGAGGGTGGGAGCGGTGGTGGCGATGAATCTTGAGATTCTGCTTTTAATTCATCCAGTTCCACCGGGCAGAAGATACAATTAGCGTCCGCTCGACAACACCGAAAAAGACATGGCCGAAACTAACGAACAACAAGGTGCGAAACCCGCCGCAAAATCCTTCGAGGGGACGTTCGCCAGCCTCGAAGAGGTGGTGCGCAGGCTGGAGTCTGGCGGGCTGTCGCTGGATGAGGCGACGAAGCTCTTCGAGTCGGGGATGAAGCTGGCGACCTGGTGCAACGAGATCCTTTCTTCGGCCGAGTTGAAGATCACGCGGTTGCAGGCCAACTTTGCCGAGCAGATGAACCTCGTCCCGGGCGATGACGATCCGGAAGATGAGGACGCTTAGCCTGTGCCAACAACAGGGAATGCAGGCGACTCGGCAAACAGTTCTGGTCACCCCGGCAATCCCCCGAAAACACTCAAGGTTGGCTGGTTCTCGACAGGTCGCGGTGAGGGTTCGTTCGGCCTGCTGAAAGCTGCACTGGACGCGATCGCTTCAGGTGATCTGCCGGTTGAGCTGGCATTTGTTTTCGTCAACCGGGTCTGGGGTCAAACGAGGCGTACGGACCGGTTCCTGGAGTTGGTCGAGTCGAACGATATTCCGCTGGTCACACTTTCGTCGCGCGATTTCAGGCGGTTGCACGACAGCAGGCCCTGGTCGGAGTTGCGTGAGGATTTCGACCTGGCGGCAATTGAGCTGCTGGGCCAGCACGAGGCCGACATAGCGGTCCATGCGGGGTACATGCTGATCGCCCCCCTGCTCTGCTCCGAGTACCTGACGCTGAACCTGCACCCGGCGTTACCGGGCGGGACTATCGGCATGTGGCAGCAGGCGGTGTGGGACGTTATCACCGGGGGGCTGGACGAGACCGGGGCGATGATCCATGTTTCGACTGAACAGGTGGACGAGGGCCCGGTGCTGGCGACGACGAGGTTTTCGGTGCGGGGCGGGGAGTTCGATCCGCTGTGGGCGGAGGTAGCCGGTTTCAAGTCGGACGCATTGGTGGATGTGAAACGGGACCCGGGTGAGGAGCTGCCGTTGTTCCGGGCGATTCGCAGGGCCGGTTTGCTGCGGGAGCGGCCGTTACTGATCGAGACTCTGAAGGCCGTTGCTGCGGGGCGGATCGATCCGAGCGGGGCGGGCGAGGCTGTCGACCTGACGCCAGAGGTGGAACGGGTGGTGGCGGAGTCGGGCGGTTAGGCAGAAAACACTACCCGCCGGCTTCCCTGGTTTGTTCCTGGTCCCTTCCATCACGCGTTCGATCGTTCGGATCAACCGTAAATGCTCCAAATGCTGACCAACCGGCGTAGATCATCAGGGAAACAATGAGTGCGATCCCGAGCCATTTGGCGACCGTGCGGCACCACTCGAAACGGGGTTCATACTGCGGCCCTGGCGTTTGTCTCGGCGGTCCTTTATCTTCACTTGACGGCCGGATTACTGGTGGGAAACTCGGGAGGTTCGGGACACTCATGTTTGCTCTTCTGTGTGACCGTTGCAGGCCAGCGACTAGCGACCGGCACGGACCGTGGCGATGCCGACCTCGTTCGTCGCCGCAACCTCAGGACTGACTGGCCCGTTCGGGTCGTCGAATACCGCGACGTAAATGAAATAGGTAAACAGGACGACAAGGAGGGTGACGCCGCCCCGCTTGAGCAGCATACGGCGCAGTTCGGAACCGCGGGTCGGCGGCTGCTCGGGACCACGGACCGGGGGTCCTTTGCTGTTGAGTCAACGTCGCTCTCCTGAGTTTTCCCTGCCGCTCGCCGGCTACCGGCAACTGGTTACTGGAGAGCCTCGCGGGTAGCGGCAGACGCTTCTGCAGTGGCCCTGGCGTCGGCTTTTGTGGGCTCGCCTCCCCATCCGGTCACCGCGACAGCGACGAACAGGACCAGGAAGAGAGTCACGAGGGCAATCGCACCCCATTTGACGATTGTTTCGCGTTTTTCGGTCCAGCGTCCAGGCGGCTGTTCGGGTCCGCGAATCGGTGGCCCTTTGCCGTGGTCCCTCGGCATGACGATCGGTTGGTTTCCTTTGCCGAAACCCATCGAATAATCCTTGCCATTGCCAGTTTTGATCGCGTCCAGCCAGTCCTGAATCATCGGGCTGGCTGATACATACCCAGCATAGCAAGTGGGTGAATCGGGACCGCATGAGAAAACGCGCTGATCGCGGCGAAAACTCCTTAAAAAGAGTAAATAAAGCCCCGGCGCAATACCGGGGCTTTCCATGTTTCCTGTGCGGAGTGAGCGGCTACGCAGCAGCTGTGTGCTTGCTGTCTGGCAGATCGCCGTCGATCCGCTTGCCGTTCTCGTTGAGGAGGACCGGCCAGTGGTTATCGGTGACCGTGTCTTCACCGATGATGCACCTTGCGACGCCCTCCATCGAAGGCAGCTCGTACATCACGTCAACGAGCAGCTCTTCAACGATCGCCCGGAGCCCGCGTGCGCCCGCCTTGCGGTCTTTGGACAGCCTTGCAGTGGCGTCGAGTGCAGCCTCATCGAATTCGAGCTCCACCCCGTCCATCTTGAACAGCGCTTCGTACTGGCGGACCAGTGCGTTCTTCGGCTCAGTCAGGACCTGGACCAGTTCCTCGTGGTTGAGGTCCGAGAGGCCGACGACGAGTGGAACCCGACCGACGAACTCTGGAATGAAACCGAACTGGAGCAGGTCGCCGGGCTCAACTGCTGTGTAATCGGCGACCGCATCTTCGCTGCTGCCACCCAGGGACTTGAACCCGATCGAGGTCACGTCCTTGGTCTGGCGGGTCTTGATTATCTCTTCGAGGCCATCGAATGCGCCACCCAGGATGAACAGGATGTTCGCAGTGTCGATCTGCAGGAATTCCTGGTGCGGGTGCTTGCGGCCACCCTGCGGCGGGACATTTACGACCGCGCCTTCGAGGATTTTCAGCAGCGCCTGCTGGACGCCCTCGCCCGAGACGTCACGGGTGATGGACGGGTTTGCAGACTTGCGGGCGATCTTGTCGATT
>JASLNQ010000440.1 GCA_030745955.1 Dehalococcoidia bacterium
TCGGTGAGAGCTGTGTTGTCAGGTGAATCCGCCGAGGTCCCTCCACTTCGCTTCGATCGGGAAATGCGAGATCAATTTCAAAAATGACCACGTGCCCGGGCTCGCACCCAGAGTGTCCGTCGTCGCACCGGGAATCCCGTCAGCCACCTGCCGTACCACCAGCACCCCCGCCTGCAAGGTGTCGAATGCACCACCACCGAGTGTGACGTGCTGGGGACCGCGGCAGGGGCGTGGTTCGACACCCTGGACCTCGGTTTTTCAGAGGTGGAAGCATCGATCTCCATGCTGCCCGGCGACACGGTGGCGATCACCGGCTTCGGCAGTGACCTGCGGATAGACCCCGGCCAACCAACGCGGCTCGATCCAGTACGGCTCACAACGACGCACTGCTATGCCGGCGGTGGGCGCTGGTTCTTCATCGAAATCCATGCAAATGGCCATCGCTACGGGTTCAGGCAGCTGCCCCGGTTCACTGCCAGCAGGCGCCACGACGTACTATCGCAAAGCCCGGATAGTCACGGAGCAACGGCGCTTCAATCGATAGAATCGCGCCACGCCAGTTTTTACGCTGTCCCCGGCCAATCCCAAACCCGACCAACCGCTTGAAAATCGTTCGCAAAATCGAAACCGATGTCCTTGTCGTTGGCGGCGGCGCAGCTGCCTGCCGGACCGCGCTTGCCGCAGTCCAGACCGGGGCACACGACGATGGTCCTGAAGCGAAAACTCGGGAAATCGGGAGCGACCAACTACCCGGGAAAGGCTGGCTCGGCCTGGCAGGCGTCAGACGGCTGTGGCGGCGATGAAGACACACCGGACGTCCACTACTCCGACATCATGACCGCCGCCCTGGGCATGGCCGACGCCCGCATGGCACGCATCCAGGCCGATGAGGCCCCCGAGACCACCTCCTCCATGAGCCGACGTGACTACTGCCTGGCGGTGGAGGCAGCCAGGG
>JASLNQ010000441.1 GCA_030745955.1 Dehalococcoidia bacterium
GGCGTTGGGCATCCACGACCGCCCGTTACTCCACACATCGTTCTTAGGGAGCAACCGGAAGGTTGGGCGAAACGCCCCCTGCCCATGCGGGAGCGGGAAAAAGTACAAGAAGTGCTGTTTGAAATGATCGAAAGGCTTATCCCGTTCGCTCCGGTAGCCCATGATGTTGTATGCCTGCCTCAGCAAGAGATATCCCGACAAGGCCATGGTTTTTCTCCCATCTCACGGGTTTGCCCGCCGAAACGGTAGTGACCCGCGGGCCCATATCTAGACGAGCCGGAAGCAAGGGGATAAGCCTTATGATCGAAACCACAAGTGCCGTGGCATCCGCCAACTTGGTTTTGCGCTCCCTCTTGCTTCCATGGTGCTTCCACGGACCGCGTTCCTATGAGGCGCAGGAATTAAAAAGCCAGTAACTAATTGAAGTTACGGGCTTATTTGGTTGCGGGGGGAGGATTTGAACCTCCGACCTTCAGGTTATGAGCCGTAATTCTTCATATTAACACGAGGTGGTGCGAAATCAGCCTCGACAATGCCAACTCATGGTGATGCCACACCCTATAAAAATATAAATTTTCTTCTTACGTAGATTTTCGCTCCATCTCATTTGTTTTCGTCATACTACGATAACCATTTGATTTTATTGTACTTTTAAAAATATCGCGGGTACTTTTGATCTCAACATCACTGTCTGAGATTCGCCATAGTCAGAATGGCGCCCAAAGGTTTCGCGTAATGCCCAACGCCCTCGATCCCGAGCACATGACCGCCGGCGAGCGCCTCGACGAAGTGGCGGAGATCCTGGCTGCCGGGTTCCTGCGGATGCGGGTAAAAG
>JASLNQ010000442.1 GCA_030745955.1 Dehalococcoidia bacterium
AGGACCGCTCGTTCACCCGAAGGGTCAACCCGGAGATGGTGCTGCTCGAGGACCTGGAGCGGGACGACGCCGAGTGGTTGCGGGAGGTTCTGGTCCGGCATCGGGAGGAAACCGCCTCCGAGGTGGCCCAGAGGCTGCTGGATGCCTGGCCCGAGGCAGTCGCTGCATTCTGGAAGGTCATGCCGATCGACTACCGGCGCGTTCTCGAGGCGGCCGCCGCCGCCCGAGCCGGTGGCCGCGATGAGGCGGAGGCGATCATGGCCTCCACGAGGGCCTGAGGAGCCGGACATGGGTGATCCACGCGGCTTCCTCAAGCACGACCGCCTCCTGCCGGAGCGGCGGCCGGTCCCGGTTCGACTCCGTGACTGGAAAGAGGTCTACGAACCCTTCCCGGCCGAGGAGCTCCGGAAGCAGGCCAGCCGTTGCATGGACTGCGGGATCCCGTTCTGCAACGACGGTTGTCCCCTCGGCAACCTCATTCCGGACTGGAACGACCTGGTCTACCGGGAACACTGGCGCCAGGGCTCCGAACGCCTGCACGCCACGAACAACTTCCCGGAATTCACGGGCCGCCTCTGCCCGGCCCCCTGTGAGGCCGCATGCGTGCTGGGCATCGACGAACCGCCGGTCGCCATCAAGCAGGTCGAGGTCAACATCGTGGAACGTGCCTGGGAAGAGGGCTGGATCTCGCCGCAACCTCCCCAGGAGCGCACGGGTTGCCGGGTGTCGGTGATCGGATCGGGTCCAGCCGGCCTCGCTGCCGCCCAGCAGCTGACGCGTGCCGGACATGAGGTCGTCGTGTTCGAACG
>JASLNQ010000443.1 GCA_030745955.1 Dehalococcoidia bacterium
GGCCATGATCGAGGCTGTTACGAAGGGCGGGAGCGGGTAGGGCCAGGTCGCTGTCGGCCAGCAACATTAGCTGCGGCTCATAGGCCAAGGTATCAGCCAGCCTGATACTCACAATAATGCCATCCTGAGGCACTCGAAGGACGGCAGGACAGCTAAACTGCACCCATGACCCCTTGTGTGTACATCCTCGAAGTCCGCGGTGGCGGCTATTACGTGGGTTCAACGCCCAATCTTGAACGCAGAATCGCTGAGCACCAACAGGGAATAGGTTCGGTATGGACAGCAAGCCGACGACCTGTTCGAGTCGTGTATACGCAGGAGTTTCCGTCGTTGCGGGAGGCCTTCGAGGCGGAGCGGCAACTCAAAGGTTGGCGACGAGAGAAGAAGGCGGCGCTGATCCGCGGCGACTGGGAATCGCTGCCAGGGTTGGCTGACACTCGCGCCGACCTCCCAATCGTTCGAGGACCCCAGGATGAAATTTAAGGTAGGTTGCTTGAGGACGACGATTGCCCCGGGGGCCTTCCGATCAATGGAGAGCACCGTTTTCGCAAGCTGGGAACCCACACCGATGCCATCCTAAGTGCAGGACGGTTACTGATCCTTTGTGAACTGCCGGATGGCATATAAGATGCTTGCTTCGGAATGGTGACTGCCGCGGGCCTGCCGTCCTTCGAGTGCCTCAGGATGGCATTACGCGGGTGTCTCGGGATGGTATTCGCCAGCGGGTGAATCGAGATGTGGATCGTTTCGGAGGGTAAGCAATGAGCGGGTTCAAAGATGCCGTCAAAAGCGGGATGACCGAGT
>JASLNQ010000444.1 GCA_030745955.1 Dehalococcoidia bacterium
TGAAACGGCTCGAGAAAGAAAACGCCAGACTGAAGAGGGCCGTTGCGGAGTTAACCCTGGACAGGCTGATCCTGAAAGAAGCGGCCGAGGGAAACTTCTGAGCCCTTCCCGTCGCCGCAAATGCGTCAGTCATGTTCAATCCCGCCTGGAGATAACTGAGCGCAGAGCATGTCGGGTGCTTGACCAGCCTAGAGCGACGCAGCGGCGCCGGTGGGAACCGCCCGGTGATGAAGAGTCTCTTACCCGGGAGATCGTCGTGACCTGACCCCCTCAGACGGTACCAGTCAATAAATTAGAGACTGGACGTTTCCAGAAGGGGGAAGACATGCCGAGAAGAGGGCATTCACCAGAGCAAATCCTGAACAAGCTGAGACAGGTAGAAGTTTCCGTAGCCAATGGCAAGACGGTAGCGCTGTCCGTGAGAGAGATCGGCGTCACCGAGCAGACCTACTACCGGTGGCGTACCGAATACCGCGGCTTGAGCCTTGACCAGGCAAAGAAGCTGAAACGGCTCGAGAAAGAAAACGCCAGGCTTAAACGAGCCGTTGCAGAGTTAACACTGGACAGGCTGATCCTGAAAGAAGCGGCCGAGGGAAACTTCTGAGCCCTTCCCGTCGTCGTAAGTGCGTCGAGCATGTTCGATCCCGCCTGGAGATAACTGAGCGCAGAGCATGTCGGGTGCTTGACCAGCCAAGAGCGACGCAGCGCCGTCCCTGGAAACCGCCCGGTGATGAAGAGTCTCTTACCCGGGAGATCGTCGATCTTGCGAGTCGTTTCGGAAGATACGGCTACCG
>JASLNQ010000445.1 GCA_030745955.1 Dehalococcoidia bacterium
GTTGCCTGTTTGTCGACACTAAGGGCCTGCAGGTCAATAATTACACCATACTCATTTAATGCCCCTTCCGGGGTGACGTATTCGTTTCGGACATCGTCCAGAACTCTTTGGGGATCGCGTTCGAGCGGGTCACCCCAACCCCCACCACCAGGTAACTCATGCCGAAATACGTCACCCTTCCGAAGGGTCATCGTCAATTTTGAATCCAATAACTCGGCGTCACCGTCGGGGTTCATCATGTTCTGTGATGACTTACCCGGCCTACCGCCGTACAGGCCGTAGGGTCTTATTTTCTTTCGATCTGAACGTACCTGAAGTACAGCTTCATCCTCAAGGAAACGATAGTCGCGGCGATACGGCACACCGCCTCGGTATTTACCGGCGCCGGCCCTATCCGCTATCAATTCATAACGCAGGATCTGCAGGGGATTCTGGGATTCGATCAACTCCACTGACTGCGATGCCATATTTGCAAACATGTTTGAATTGCCCTGGACCCCATCCGCCCAAGGTCGCCCACCCCAACTCCCACAGGCAAAATCAACAAAAATAAAAGGACGCCGGGCACTGTCGTACCCACCAACACTGAGGCCAGAATTTCCACCATCCGACGCTGCTCCTACTTTGTCCGGCAACATCATCGCCAACGCACCGAACGCACAGTCGCCCATACGAAACCCAGTCAACCCCCGTGCCGCACAGGCGGCGGGCAGGACCATATTAGTAATAGTCCCAGAAGGCGCTGTTACTTTAATCGCACGGAAAAGACCTTCGTTGCACGGGATGTC
>JASLNQ010000446.1 GCA_030745955.1 Dehalococcoidia bacterium
AAACAAATTGCCATATCTTCAAGATTACTTGCAATGGGTGATGACGGTGACGTACGTGAAGTAGTTTTGCACGAGGTTGCTCACGCGATCGTTCATGCTCGTTTTGGAACTAAGCCGAGTGCACATGGGCGAGAATTTAAAGCTGTCTGCAAGGAATTGGATATCGAGCCAAAAAGATATGTCGATGTTTTAACTGAAAAGTGGCAAACACAAATTCGTTACGCTGCACGGTGTAACTTTTGTAATTTGCTTGCCGTTAGAAAACGACGCATGCCATTTGCTCGATGTGTTTGTGGGTCAAAGATATACCCCAAATCGTGGCAAGCGATATCAGAGGCTCAGCGAAGCCAAGAGTTCGATTGGGTAATGATCTAGCGTGATTGGGTCTTCAACTTCTTATCATTGTAGAATTTCTATTTGAGTGGTAGTCTGAATGCTAGATAAATAAATAAAGGGCCTTTAAATCCAGTCCAGTGAGGCTGGCAAGGGAACTTGACTAGACATGTGTTTTCGGCGGTTTGCTGTCTCGACGCACGTGCCAATTGTCACTAGAGCGATTCTAAATCCTTGCCGGCGCTGCAAGGATTTTTTTGTGCCATGTTACGAATGGTAAAAACGGAGTCAATTTGACGAGCGGCAATAATAAAGTCCTTCTAACTGGGGATGGTGTTCGCAGAGCGTTGACGAGGATTTCACATGAAATACTCGAGCAAAATGCTGTACCTGATGATCCAGTTTTGGTTGGGTTGCAAACTCGCGGAGTTCATTTAGCACGTCGTAT
>JASLNQ010000447.1 GCA_030745955.1 Dehalococcoidia bacterium
CGAATCTCGCATCTCGGAAACGGTCCCCTGGCAGAACTCGATCCCGCAGTTGTCCGACGGGTAGATATCGAGATACCGGCGGTAGTTGTCGTACGACCTGAACAGTTGCGCAATCCCGCCAAGCTGCTCGACCGGCGGGTCGCACGGGTGGATCCCCAGCTGGATACCCGCTTCCTCGGCGACCGGGGTGATGATCTTGATCCAGTACTCGAGGTTCGCCCACATTTCGTCATCCCCGTACTCGCGACCGTGTGTGAGGGGCATCCTTTTAGCGTCCTCGTAGTTGAAGGCAGTGGCGACCGCACCGCCACGGATGCGAACGGGTGGGGAGCGCCAGACCATCGAGGGCATCCAGTGGTAGCCGAAGATCGGGATGCCGGCGCGGCCCATGTTGCGGATCGTGGTGATCATATTGTCGATCTGCTCATCACGCTTCGGACCGCCCAGCATGACGTGGTCGTAAAACTCGATC
The DNA here is from genome assembly GCA_030745955.1 of Dehalococcoidia bacterium. The sequence continues at coordinate 473 of JASLNQ010000447.1, forward strand.
GGCACGTTCTCGATCGCCGAGAGCTTCAGCCCGTACTGCTCGACCGAAAGCCGCAGCTTCACCAGGTCCTGCAACGCCCACGTGCCGTTGTACGAAGGCAGCCCCCCGGTGCCAGCCACGATGTCGGTGGCGCCGAACTGCCTGGCGTAACTCAGCGACTCCGCACTGGGCGCAATCCCACTCCCAAATCCAGCTCTCATTTTCCTCACCTGTCTCCAGTGATGGGCGTGACGGCATCACCCGTCGGGCACCCTCAACAATCGACCCTAAAAATCCCACCATCGACCACGCAGTAGACCAGAT
>JASLNQ010000448.1 GCA_030745955.1 Dehalococcoidia bacterium
CACGCATATCGGCACGCGGACGCTCTCTTTAACCTGTCGAAGCGCCTGGTAACTGTCGGGTTGCACAGGTTCCTCAAACCACGTGATGTCGTACTGCTCGAGTCGGTTGGCTGCGCGTATGGCTGATGGCACGTTGAAGTTCGCGTGGACGTCTATGAGGATTTCGATCTCTGGCCCCACGGCGTCCCTCATGGCGCCGATCAATTCAGCGCCGCGCTCAACTCCGGATACCGATATCTGGCCATTCATGTAGGACGTGATCCCGTCCGTCGCCGCCATGAAGGGGTCGGTCTTCAACGCCGTAAATCCTTCCGCAACCAGTTGACGGGAGCTTTCGGCCAGCTCGGCCGGTGAGCCCAGGGCCGGATGCGTGTACAGGGGCACCGACTCTCTGACCGGCCCACCGAGAAGGTCGTACACGGGTTTCCCGAGCGATTTGCCCTTGATGTCCCAGAGGGCCATATCGATCCCGCTGATGGCCCGTGTAATCGGTCCCCTCGGCCCCGTGAACGTGAAACGTCGGTAGAGGCGTTGCCAGATCAACTCGATGTTGGCGGGGTCTTCACCGATGAGGGATTCCCGAAGTACATCAAGGATCCTGCTGCTGATCGCTGTGCCACCGCCAGCGGGCTGCGACGCATCTCCGATCCCGCTTAAACCTTCATCGGTACCGATCTTTACCAACACCCATGTTCGTCGCCGGTCAAGTCCGCGCGCCGCGCCTCCGGTTCCGGCGACCGCGGTAGGAGCATCCACAATAT
>JASLNQ010000449.1 GCA_030745955.1 Dehalococcoidia bacterium
GGTTTGCCAGCTTCGTCTGCTGCAATACGGGCGAAAGTATTTTTCACAACCTTAAAACGAGCACCGCTGCTTCGCAATTCCTGGCGAAGACCAGTCATCTGCGTCACATCGACTCCACGATATTCTGCTGCCACAACAAGTGGCGAAGACGAAAATATTTCTTTCATCTCCGCAACCAGTTCTTTACCTTTATCCGTTGGCATTCCACCTCCTAACTGCGCCCGTTTTCCCAGAAAGTTTTATTTTGAAATGCAATGGCAAATCCAACAAAAAAACCCCGGAACTTAGTACGGGGTGAAATACATCGCGTCATCTACAACGCCTTGATATTCGGACCTCGGATGGTGCTTCGGCATTATCCCGCTGCTGTTAATTCTTCACGGGACCAACTGTCTGCGGTCGCAGTATTCAATTATAGAATCTTATTGTAACTCGCCACACCCTCGAAAACTAATCACATCCAAAACAAATCATGGGCATTTTAGCTAATTTTGTCAGTTTGACTGAGTGAGTTTTTCTAGCTGGCTCTGATCAAGCTTGAATGGAGGACCCATTGTTGTGCAAAGAGTTACCCCTTTTACAAGCGGACCTTTTACTCCCTCAGGCTTTGCCCTTAATATGGTCGAGTAAACACTTGTAAGATTATCGAGTATTTGCTCATCTTCAAAAGCTACAGTACCGATTCTCACGTGTATATTGGCCCCGCGATCAAGTCGAATCTCTGCTCGACCCTTCTTAGCGCTTTCAATCGCTG
>JASLNQ010000044.1:0-7410 GCA_030745955.1 Dehalococcoidia bacterium
TGCAGGCACCGCAGTTGCCGTCGAGACAGCCTTCCTTGGTGCCGGTGAGCCCGAGGAGTTCGCGAAGAGTATCGAGCAGGCTCATGTACGGCGGAATGAGCAGTTCGTGCACCTGGCCGTTGACAGTCGTCGTGACATGCACCTTGCTCGGGGATGAAGTAATGGTAGCCATGTGTCGGTTAGCCCCTTGCCCGCTCAACGGCCTTGTTGATCATTCGGCCCGTGAGCACTTCTACGAGTTGCTTGCGCTGCTCTATCGTGCCGCGCATATCGGTAATGGGAGAAGCCGCGTCCCTGGCGAGCGCGGCGGCTGCGGCGATCGTCTCGTCGTTGACGGGCTTGCCAGCGAGGCTGTCGCCAGCCGCTGAAGCCAGGATCGGGACGGGGCCGACTGCTGCGAGTGCAATTCGTGCCGATTCGAAGTTCTGGCCCGACGCGTCGAGTACGACCATAACGCCGACACCCGCCACCGCGATGTCCATTTCGTTTCGGGGTATGAACCGTGTGTAAGCTGCGCCCGAGTTGGCCGCAGGCTTCGGGACGGAGATGCTCACCAGCAACTCGCCCTTTTCGAGGACGGTTTGGCCCGGGCCAGTGCAAAAGTCTTCAACCGCCACGTCGCGGTTGCCACTCGGTCCGGCAACGTGCGCAACTGCGCTGTGAACGATGAGCGGGCAGATGCCATCGCCCGAGGGAGCGGCGTTGCAGAGGTTTCCGCCGAGGCCGGCACGCGACTGGATCTGGATGCCGCCGATGATCGACGCGCCATCCACGATGCCGGGGTAGGCGGCCGCGATCTCGCTGTTTTCGTACACCTGGTAGCAGGGCACGCCAGCGCCGATGCTGAGGCCGGTTCCATTGACGGAAAGTGCCATGAGTTCGGGAATGTTCTTGATATCGACTACGGCGTCGAGTTCCCAGGCGTTGGCGCGGGCCTTGACCAGCAGGTCGGTACCACCTGCGAATGGCCGTGCCCGGTCACCGTGTTCGTCCAACACAGCGACCGCCTCGGCCACCGTACCTGGGGCAACGTATGCAAACGGGTGCAACTGCCCTCTCCTTTCGAGTGTTTGTTCAGAAATCTCAGGCTGGCAACACCGGAATAACAGCCTGAAACCCGGAGTCCGGGCAGCCCATGCGGGAGCCCGTGGGGGCTTCCCGTCGTGAGGCCGATTATTATGCCGACAGGCGGGCCGTGCCGCAACTGATTACGCGCATTAAATGCTGTAAATAAGATAAAGTAGCCGCTTTCGAGCGCTCTGCCGCGACGTGCTGCCGCCGGATCGGAGCAGGAGCGCCGTGCAAAAGCCGTTTGAGCCTTAGGCCGAAGCTTCGACCGGGGCATCGGGCTTCTGCGCCTGATTCGCGGGTTTGGTCCCGTAGCCGAAACTGCGGAGAAGCCGCTGACCGACCAGCGCGGTGGAGACGATCGCGACCGATCCGCCCAACGTCATTGCCACGGGGGCGTCGAAACGCTGCGCCAGGTAGCCCATCAGGAGCCCGCCGAGGGCCGACGCCCCCCACGTGAGCTGGCTGATGCTCATCACCCGGCCCCTGAACTCCTCGTCGACCAGCGTCTGGATCACCGTAGTGTTCATCACTCCCAGAACGACTTTGAAGCCGCCTATAATCCCGGCCACCAGCATTGCCAGGCTCAGGACGTCGATCCTGGCGAAGGTCAACTGGGTCGCGCCCACCCCGAGGCCCGCGACGGTGAGATAGAGCGCTGGCCGGACACGCTTGCCGATCAATGTGATCACCGTCGTGGCGGTCAGTCCCCCGATCCCGGCTCCCAGCAGCAGCTGGCCGTAGATGTCCGATCCACCGGTAAAGACCTCTTCGGTGAACACCGGTAACAGGGTGTCGAACGACGTGCCGAACAGCCCGAACGTGATACCCAGGATAATTACCGACGAAATAGACTTCTGGTGCCTGAGATAAGCGAACCCCTGGAGCAGTCCGCCGATCGCAGTCTTGCTCGTGGCCGCGACCTTGTGACCGTCGGTGCGCATCATCATCAGCGTCACCACAGTCAGGGCGTAGGCCGTACCGATGATGTAGAAGAGGCCCTCGAGCCCCCAGGCAGAGACCAGTGGGTCGAACAGCATGGGCCCCACGATGGCCGCTGCGCCGAATACGATCGAGTAGAGCGATATCGCCCCGGCAAGGTGCTCCTTTGGAACGATCGTCGCCACCATCGCCGACCTCGATGGTATGTCGAAGGCGAGCAGCGTGCCGGTCACGCTTGATATCGCCAGCACGTGCCATGGCTCGACTGCGCCGCTCTGGATCAGCACGCCGGTCCCGATGGTCACCACCGCGAACATCAGCCGCGTGAAGCGGACGATCTTAAGGCGGTTGATCCTGTCGGCCAGCACTCCGCCCCACATCGAAAAGATCAACACCGGCGCGAGGTTGGCGGTTGCCACGAGACCCAGCGTCACCTCCGACCCGGTGAGCGTCCTCATCAGCCATAACCGGCCGTAGACGAGGGACCACATACCGATGTTGGAGAATGCCGCGGCTATCCAGAAGAGCCTGTACTCGCGGTACTTGAAGGCCGAGTAGCTGGTGCCAGAAAGGATCCGAATCCGCATTTAGCGATCAGCCCTCCCCCACTGCCCGGAATCCCGGAGACCCAGTAGAAACAGAAATGGGCCGTGCACCCGCGGATGCCCGGAGTCGCTGCAACCGGTCCCGGGACCGGGGTGACTTACATCGGGCCAAGCGGTGTTCCCAGGGGGTCGAGGTGACCGCCGCCGAGTACGTGGAGGTGCAGGTGGTCGACGATCTGCCCGGCATCGACTCCCTGGTTGACGGCGAGCCGGTAACCGCCCTCGGCGGACCCGAGCTGGCGAGCGATCCGGGCACCGACGCGGATCATATGGCCGAGCAGCGGTTCGTGCTGTTCAGTCGCACCCGTGAGATAGGTGACGTGTTCACGCGGGACTATCAGTACGTGGACGTTCGCCTGGGGGTTGATGTCGTTGAAGGCGAAGCACTGCTCATCCGAATAGACTTCGGTCGACGGCAACTCGCCGTGCACGATCCTGCAAAAAAGGCAGTCGGGTTGCCGGAGCTGGTTTTTCTCTTCCTCTGCGGTCCACCACATAAGTTATTTCCTTATAAACCCATCGCACCCGCGAGTATCGCCTTGTGAAACGCCGGATCACCAAAGTCGGTTTTCCACGCCAGCGCCCTTCGAGTATAGAGGTGCAGGTCGTGCTCCTGCGTATACCCGATCGCTCCGTGACTCTGATGAGCTGTCCAGCACAACTCCGGTATTTTCTCGCTGGCCGCAATTTTCGCCTGTGCCGCCCTGTCGATGGAATAGCCATCGCGTGAGAAACTCCAGGCCGCCGAGTGTGCCAGGTGGTTCACCTTCTTGGCCGCGATCGCCATTTCCGCAAGATAGTGCTGAATAGCCTGGAACGAGCCGACAGGCTGCCCGAACTGCTCACGGTTTGCCGTGTACTCGATGGTTGCCTCGACAACCGCCCTGCCGAGTCCGGCCATCTGTGCAGCGCGGGCCACCCCACCCGCAGCGACCAGTTCCCGGGTGGCCGCGACCGCTTCGTCACCCGCCGCCACGACGTTGGACATCGGAACCTCTACCTCGTTGAACGAAAGTGAGGAGACCGGTATCCCTGAAATATGGTCAAGCGGGGTTTGTTCAACCCCCGACGCCTCGGAAACCGGGACCACCACGAGTGCCGTTTCGCCGTCGTCAGTTCTGACCAGGGCCAGCGCGTGAGTGGCCTGCCCGGCGAACGACACGAACCGCTTTTCGCCGGTGATCACAAGCCCCGCGTCCGTGCGGGTAGCCGCAACCGCCATGTTAGCGGCGTCCCACGAGGCATCGCGTTCAACGATCGCGGGTGTGATCAGCACCTCTCCGGAGGCTGCCTGCGGGAGCTGGTCGGCCTTGAGTGCGTCGGGGGCGAAACGTTCGAGGATGTGAGAAGTGACTACAGACTCGACGATAGGCGCGGGTGCGAGGCTTGCGCCGAGTTCTTCCAGCAACACTGCGAGGTCGCCGAAGGAAAGTCCGGAACCGCCGTACTCCTCGGAAATCGTGAGCGCCGGCCAGCCCAATTCGACAACATCTTTCCACAGGCTCGCCAGCGCCTCGCTATCGCCATTCGCAACGGCGCGAACCACTGAGGATTCCGACCGGTCAGCGAGAAATTCGCGTGCCGAATTGCGGATCATTTCCTGGATTTCCGTGAGTCCAAAATCCAATGCGCGCCGTCCTCTTTCCTATCGTCGAGGGGCTCTCGGTAGCCCGAGTCCGCGCTGAGCGATGATGTTTTTCTGGATTTCGTTTGTGCCAGAAAAGATGGTGGTTGCCGTCGAGAGCATCCGCAGTTTCAGGAGCCTGCCCTGGAGTTCTGCCTGGGCCGACCCGGCTTCGAGCGAGCCGTACATGCCCAGGATTTCGAGCCCGTAGTCGAGCACTCGCTGGTAAACCTCGGTACCTGCGACCTTGCTCATCGAAGCCTCAGCAGACATCTCCTGGCCCTGGCCGTGGCGCCAGGTGACGTCGTAGCACATCAGGCGCGCAGCCTCGACATCGGTGCTCAGTTCGGCAAGTCTGGTCCGGATGTTCGGATCGGCCTTCACCGAGTTGACTGCTGAATCGTCGCTGTTGATGTAGTCGACAAGCTCTTCGAGCGCCGCCCGCGCCCCGGCCGCGAACTCGATACCCGACCGCTCGTGGTTCAGCACCGTCATCCCAACCCGCCAGCCGTCGTTGAGATCGCCGACGAGGTTGGCTTTCGGCACACGGACGTTGTCGAATGTAACCTCGTTGAAATGGTGCACATCGGCCATGTCCATGATTGGCCTGATCTCGATTCCTGTCGATTTCATATCGAGCAGCAACAGGCTAATTCCAGCGTGGCGCGGGGCGTCGGGGTTGGTCCGCACCAGGATGAACATCATGTCGGCCCGGTGCGCGATCGACGTCCAGATCTTGGCGCCGTTGATCACGAACTCGTCGCCATCAAGCACGGCGCGGGTCTGTAGCGAGGCCAGGTCGGAACCGGAGTTGGGTTCCGAATAGCCCTGGCACCACTGGACCTCGCCACGGGCTATTGCGCCAAGGTGCTGCGTGCGCTGCTCGTCGTTGCCAAACCGCATCAGGGTCGGCCCGAGCATGCGTGTTCCAAACCCGTCGAGTCCGGGCGCCCTGCGGTAGGCCATCTCTTCGGCGAAGATCGTGTTCATCATCGGCGTCGAGTCGGCGCCGCCGTATTCCTTCGGCCAGCTCATCACCAGCCAGCCGCGCTTCACCAGCTCTTTCCTGAGTTTCAGGCTAAACGCCCACTCGTCGTCCGGGTCGCCTACCGGCCCAACCCAGCCGTCGGGGAGCACTTCATCGAGAAACGCGCTCACCTGGCGTCGGAACCCGTTCTCTTCTGCAGTGAACTCGAAGCGCAATTTGGATGGAACCCCCGGGTCTCAACAACCGGGTGTCTCGGTGCGTCAGTTTCTAACTGACAGGCACGTGACTGTTTTGACAATACCCGAAACGCCGTGCATTTCGTTACTGATCAGATCGCCAATGCCTGCGAGATCATCTGCCTCGGCTACTGCGATGATGTCGAACGGCCCCGTGACGGTATCGACTTCTTTCATCATCGATATGTCTTTCAGCGCGTCGGCGACGTCCCAGGTCCTGCCGACAGCTGTTTCGATGAGAATGTACGCGCGCGTTGCCAAATGATCTCCCCTGATCAGTGGCGCAATCCTATTCGGACTCGAACGGGAGTGTCAAAGCCATAACTCAAGTGGGATGCCGTTATTTGATCCGCTTTACCCGGACCGCGATTCGTGCCGGTGCCGCTCACCGGGGGATCGGATCACATGGGTATTTCGGTTCGTCCAACCGATGCGGACGGTCGCGACTCGAAATAGGTCGTGTTGTAGGTGCCGGTCCTGCGGACGGTCTGTGCCGCCTTTGCGGCCTCGAAGGTAAGCCGCTGCGCAGGAGCATCCTGGCCCGAACCTGGTCTGGCGGGACCTGAATCGGCGGCCCGGCGTGGGGTGAATCCCGGCGTTGAGCGGGCGGCTGACTGTTCCGACCTCATGAGTTGCATGGACGGCTCATCAGTGGATTCTCTCTCGAACGGGAAGTTCGAACTGACCGCCAGCAGGGTCAGGATCGTGACAGACGCACCACGGGGTTCGTACATCCCCGTCTCCCACTCACTGATCGTCTGCTGGCGAATGCCAAGCTCGCGGGACAGGACGGTCTGCGAGAGACCGAGGTGGGTGCGCAGGGCGCGGATGTTGTCGGCCTGCCATTTGAAGTCGGGTGGAGGTGTTTGTCTTGTCAACATAACTAGCAAGCTACGCCGGTTTTTACACGGAGCCCTAGCGTTTTTCAGACACGCTTAAACGAATTTTCGAAAACCGTTTTGGGTTCGGCGGATAGGCGGCACGGCGAAATTCGAGGGACACGCTAGCGAGTACTAGTCGAACTTGAGCATCTTCTTGAACCGGTCGGTGTCGTCGAATGGCCCGACCATTGCCAGCACGAGTTTCTCGGCGTTGATAACACGCTTCGCGACCCGCTCGATATCATCCCTGGCGACCGCGTCGATTTTATCCAGAACATCATCGATCGATTCGACCTTGTTGCGGAGCAGCTCCTGGATGCCGAGGAAACTGGTCACCGCACGGCTCTCTTCCATCCGGAGCATCATTCGTCCCCGGGTGAGCTCACGGGCCTGCGACCACTCCTCTTCGGTGACGCCTTCGCGCATCTTGCCGAGTTCACCGAGGATGACCGGGATCGCTTCGTCGATCCGGGCGGGGTCGATCCCCGACTCAACGACAAGCGCACCGCAATCGCTGAAGAAATGCGCGCCGCTGTGGATGTCGTAGGCCAGTCCCCGTTGCTCTCGCACCTCTTCGAACAGGCGGCTGCTCATCGTCTCGCCCAGGATCACCGACATCAACGCAAGGGCGTGCCGGTCGGGGTCGTCCTGGGCCAGTCCGGGCAGTCCGAACGCCAGGTGGGCCTGTTCCGTCGGGCGGTGCTCCAGCGCGACACTCGGCCCTTCGATATTGTCCTCGAACGGGTACATCGGGAGGATCTCACCGTCATGCAGGTCGCCGAGCAGTCCGGTCAGCTGATCGACGATGTCTTCGTGCTCGATGTTTCCGGCAACGGCGATAACGGTGTTCGACGCCACGTACTGGATATCGAGGTATCTGCGCATCTCGTCACGCGAGATGGCTTCTACCGATTCGACCGAGCCCGCGATGTCCCGCCCCATGGTCTGGTTTGGCCACAGCAGTTCGTCCAGCAGCATCGAGGTCCGGGCCGCTGGCGAGTCGAACGACGCACGGATCTCCTCGTACACAACCTGCTTTTCTTTATGAATGTCGTCAACACGAAAC
>JASLNQ010000044.1:7429-11672 GCA_030745955.1 Dehalococcoidia bacterium
AGTTGAGCGCCATGTCGGCAAGCAGGTCGATACCTTCGCGGTAGTGCGGTTGCGCCAGCCGACACCAGTACCCGGTGACTTCGCGGTCGGTAAATGCATTGAGCGAGCCGCCAACGCCTTCGACGACTTCAGAGATCTGGCGCGGGGTCGGCCGGGTGGGTGTCCCTTTGAACAGGAGGTGTTCGAAAAGGTGCGAGGCACCGGCGAGCTCGGGGGTCTCGTACCGGGACCCCGCCCCGAAGAGAAAGATGATGCTTACTGCGTTCGTGTGCCGGAAGGTGCTGGTGAGAATCCTCAGGCCGTTCGGCAGGACCGTGCGGTCGAACGAGCTGGAGACGAGTTGCTGAGTTTCAGGTGAGGTCAACTGGGATTCAATCTTTCCGGACTTATACGCAGACGCTAAAAAAAACAAAAATCAAGCGTAGTTGTACGGAAGTCGGCGGTCAAACTGGACCCGCAGGAAGTTGGGAAGAAGGCCGGGGACCGCCCGGGTAGCGTATCGAATAGCAATATTCGTGCGCGCATCGTCCGGAACAGGGCTCAGATCGTGACTGCGCCCGGCAGAGAGCCGACTATAGAATCTTTCTCCATGCCTGAACTTCAAGGTGCCGACTCGCCGGGAGGCCAAAAGGATCCTCCACAGGAGTCGCATTTCGTGATCGATACATACACGCCTCGGCCACGTCCTCGCCGATCATGGCCGAGGCCCCCGCGCATGCGCCTGCCTGTGCCCCGCATATCGACGCGCTATGCACTGGCGTTGGTCCTGCTGCTGGCAATTGGCCTGCGCCTTTACGGGATCAACTGGGACCAGGGCGGAACGTTCCATCCCGACGAGCGCGCCTTCCTCCTGCAGGTCAACAACATCCAGTTTCCCGAGGGCGAAGAGTGGGGCGACCTTCTAGATCCCGAGGTCAGCACCCTGAATCCCGGTTCGTTCAACTGGGGCAGCTTCCCGCACTACGCGTTAAAAACGGTCCAGTATGCCGTCGCTCCGTTCAAGTGGATGAGCTGGGTCGACCTGCGCTACGCGGGCCGGGCGTTATCTGCGGTTTCCGACACCGCGACCGTGCTGCTGATCTTCATGATTGGCCGTACCGCGTTCAGCAACCGGGTCGGCCTGCTGGCAGCGCTGCTCTCGGCGATAGCCGTGCAGCAGGTCCAGCTGAGCCATTTCTTCGCGGTAGACACGTTCATGACGACGTTCATCGTCGCAACCATCTACTTCTCTCTCCGGGTTGCGCAGGAGGGACGCCAGCGTGATTCCGTGCTGGCCGGGGTGATGTTCGGCCTGGCGGTGGCTACCAAGTTTTCGGTGTTGCCCCTGGCGTTTGCCCTGGTGGTCGCCCACCTGGTATATGCGACATCGAGAAAGGGCGACCGGTACGACTCGGACGGCCTCGCATCGAACGAATCGGCGAAACGGCAGTGGATTTCATATCAGAACGTCCTGATCACCGCAGCAACCGCCCTCGTGGTCCTCGTGGTCACCCAGCCGTACATGTTCCTCGACTTCAAGACGTACGTCGACAGCATCACGACCCAGGGCGAGATGGTCCGGCGGGAGGCCGATTTTCCCTTCACCCGCCAGTACGAAGACACGCCGCGGTACATCTACCAGATCGTCCAGCTCGGCACCTGGGGATTGGGTCCCGTGCTGGGAGTCACGGTGTGGCTCGCCCTGATCGGGACCGTTATCGCCGGGGTGCTGGCGCAGCGCAAGGCCGACATTGTGATCCTCGCCTGGGTCTTGCCGTACCTGCTGATCACCGGCTGGTTTGACGTGAAGTTCATGCGCTACATGATGCCTGTCACGCCGTTCCTGGTCCTTTACGGTGCACGCATGCTGTGGTGGGCGTTCGAGGTGATTAAGTCGGTCCAGCCTTCAAGGCGCTGGCTGCAGGTGGCGCCGATCGTCCTTGTGCTGCTGTTTACGGGCCACTACTCGCTCTCCTTTATGAACGTGTACTCGGGCCAGCACCCCCTCAACGAGGTATCGAGTTGGCTGCAAACCAACGCCTCTCCGGGGTCGGTTGTTGTGCAGGAACACTGGGAGGAGGGCATTCCCGGTGTGATCGGATTGAAGATGCACGACCGGGCCGAGTTGTACAACGAGGACACTCCACAAAAGTTCGAGAAGCTGACCGGGCTGCTCGCCGGGGCCGATTACTTTGTGTTGCTGAGCAACCGGCTCTACGCAACCATCCCCAGGCTGCCCGAACGCTACCCGGTCACCACGGTCTTCTACGAGAAACTGTTCTCGGGCGAGCTCGGGTTCGAGATGGCCTACTCAAACGGCCGGCATGTCGGGGGGCTGGGGGTTGATTACTACGAAGACCCGTTCGCGCGCCTGGACTTCGGGCCACCTGAACGTTTCCAGCGGCCATCGGACGGTTTCCTGAGTGCCGGGTTCGGCTGGGCCGACGAGAGCTTCTCGGTTTACGAACACCCACAGACATTTGTGTTCGCGAATATCGAGCACAAGACCGCGGCTCAGCTTGGTTTTGAAGTTGGCGTCCGCGAGCTCAGCCTGAACAGAAACCGGAACGCCGGCATCGGCCTGCTTCTTTCGGACGATGATGCAGAAACGCAGCAGTCAGGCGGCACCTGGACCTCGATCACATTTCTAAGGTGGCTGCCCGACTGGCTCACCCCGGTCGTCTGGTACGCCGCAGCCCAACTGTTCGCACTGGCGGCGCTGCCCATCGCTTTCGTGGCCTTCCGACCCTGGCCCGACCGCGGCTACCTGTTCGCCAAGCCGCTGGGCCTTGTACTGGTCGCGACAACCGCGTGGCTGCTGGTCAGCGCGAATATCGTTTCGTTCAGCTTCATGGCGGTCCTCCTCGGCCTGCTCCTCGTGGGGGTGATTTCGTACCTGGTGTTGAGGGCCACCGGGGGCGACCTGAAATCACACCTGAAGGCGAACACGCGCCGAATCATGTGGATGGAGTTGCTGCTGCTCGCCGCGTTCGTCGCTTTCCTGCTGGTGCGGGCGGCCAACCCCGACCTGTGGCACCCGGTAAAAGGCGGCGAGAAGCCGATGGACTTCGCCTACCTCAACGCAGTCGTGCGCTCGACCACGATGCCGCCTTACGACCCGTGGTACGCGGGCGGGTTCCTGAACTATTACTACTTCGGGCAGTTCATGCTCGCCTCGCTGATCCGGTTCACCGGGATCGTCCCCTCGGTCGCCTACAACCTCGCCGTCCCGCTGCTCTTTGCGTTCACCGTCGGCGGCGTTTACGCGATCGTGAGCGGGCTTGCTGAACTCACCCTGCGTGCCCGGCGTGTTCCGGCGTGGTCGAGGAGATCACCGGTGTACGCGGGCCTCGCAGCCGTCGTCCTGGTGACCATCGCCGGGAACATCGACGGCCTCACCCAGGTGCTCGGGGGTACGGCAAGGGTTTTCTTTGGGGACGAGTCGTTCGGCAACTTTGACTTCTGGCGAAGCTCCAGGATGATGGCCGAGGGCACCGGGGCGAACGAAATCACCGAATTCCCGTTCTTCACGTTCCTGTTCGCCGATCTGCACGCCCACCTGATCGCGATCCCGGTAGCGATCATTGCGTTTGCGGCGACAATCGCAGCGTACCTGCGCATTGGCCGGATGCGACCGTGGGCCGAAACGTTTACGGGCCTTGTCGTGCTCGGTGTGCTGGTCGGCTCGCTGCGGACGATCAACGCCTGGGACTTCCCGACGCAGTTGATGCTGGCCGGTGGATTCCTGGTCGGCGGGCAGCTCCTGTCGTCCGGCCGCTCGATAATCGAGCGCCTCGTAGTTGGCGTCGTGAGCACGGCGTATGTTGTCGCCGTCGGGCATGTCGTTTTCCTGCCCTTCCACGCCAACTTCGAACTGTTCAACGACGGGGTGATTCAGAGCCAGTTCAGGACCGAACTGTGGCGCTATATCGTCATCCACTCGATATTCCTGCTGCTGATCGCAAGCTGGCTCGTGTTTATGTGGCGAGAGAGACTGACGACCGCCTTGGCGACGGTGACCAACGCGCCGGTGCCGGGTTCAGGCCTAAAAGGGTGGGGTTGGCAGATAGTGTTGGTGCTGGTGGCCGCGGTCGTGTTTGCGATAGCCCTGGGCGGCTTCGCTACCATCGCGTTCACCGTTGTGATCGGCGCGTCGGTGCTGGGCGCTGGCATGGTCGCATGGCGTGCCGCGCTGCCCGGCAGCAGGTACGCCCTGGTGGCCGTAGCCATGGTGGTTATGGCGATGGCGCTTGCAGCCGGTGTC
>JASLNQ010000450.1 GCA_030745955.1 Dehalococcoidia bacterium
GCGTTGTGGAATAGTGGTGCCCGGAAGCGTGCGTCGACAACACCCGCCAAAGAATCGGCTATGCAAAGCTTCAGGAAGTAACCCCAAAGTACAAGCCCCAGGCCCTTGGCCAAATTCTCCCAGCGAAAAGGCTGATCCTCCCGTAATTGCGGAAGCAGCAGACCGGCACGAACGATGGGACCTGCAACAAGTTGCGGGAAGAATGCCACGAACGTAGCAAATCGGATGAAGTCCCTTTCAACTGGAATCGCTTGACGATAACGGTCGATGGTATAGCTCATCGTCTGGAACGTGTAGAACGAAATACCGACAGGCAGGATAATGTTAAGCGTCCCGAGGTTCGTCTGCACCCCGAGTGTTGTCAGAGCTTCGATGAGGGGCGTAACGAAAAAGTTGAAGTATTTGAACACCGCCAGCAGCCCAAGATTCGTGACGCAACTGGCAACCAGCAGAAGTTTACGGTGCCCGGATCTGGCCGATTCAAGCCAACGTCCGATGAAGTAGTCGATGATCGTCGAGGCGAGAATGAGCGACAGAAACCGCCAGTCCCACCAACCGTAGAAGAAATAGCTTGCCGCCAGGAGGAAGAGGAGTCGAATACGCCCCTTGGCCGCAAAATAAATCAGCAGAACGGTTGGGGCGAAAACCAGGAAAACCAGACTATTGAACAGCATTATATTCTCCTGCGGTGCAGCATCCACGAAGCCTGACACCATGCCGGATCAACAAGCACCTCTGCCGGTCT
>JASLNQ010000451.1:0-426 GCA_030745955.1 Dehalococcoidia bacterium
GGTACCGCTGCGCTTCGAGGTCAGGGCCGTCGACCGCGACCTGAACTACTCCGAGCGGGCCGCCGTCAAGGTGCGCTTCCGCCTCGATCTCTCCCAGTACATCCTCTACGCCGGTCTGGGCTTCTCCCTGATCGGCATCGTGCTGGCCACCCGCTACGGCATCCGTCACCGTCGCGACGCGGAGAGAGCTCGCGAGTCGCAGAGCCAGGCCCTGCAGGAGCGCAACGAAGCCCTCGAGGCCACCAACCGGCGCCTGCGCGAGATGGATCAGCTCAAGTCCGACTTCGTCTCCAACGTCTCCCACGAGCTGCGCACGCCGCTGACCTCGATCAAGGGCTCCGTCGAAGGTGGAGTCGGCGCTCGGAGACGGCGCGGCCTTGACCGGATCCGATCGGATACGGTCTCCATGTATCTTCCCGGTACATC
>JASLNQ010000451.1:436-737 GCA_030745955.1 Dehalococcoidia bacterium
AGAATCCGATCGGATACGCCTGCCAGTCGTCCTGGCTCGGATGCAACGAGGCACCGACGAGAATAGTGCAACCCGTTGAAGGAGAGTCGGTTACAGAAAGGTCTGCCAGCCTGATACTCGCTTGGTGGCGACGGTGGCACGACGATCGCAATAGGGGAGGGGAAACGCAACCACTCACCTCCTCTCGGAGAAGCCACCATGACCCGCATTCGCACCTTCGCCAGGCTCGCCGCCGCCACCCTGATCGTCTGGACCGTCAGCATCGTCGCCCTGCATCAGGCCCTCTCCTTCGCTTAGAGAC
>JASLNQ010000452.1 GCA_030745955.1 Dehalococcoidia bacterium
CAGGTGCGTGTGAATGTCGTAGACGCTCGTTTCCCGCACGGAATGGCTCACCGCAGCGGTGATCGCCTCCCGCTTGGTTACAGAAATACCGGGGCTCATCGATTAGACGTCGCAGATGCGCACACCCTGCTCGAGTGAGGCCAGCTTGTCCTTGCGCTTGGGGATGAACTCCTGCCCAACGTGACCCTTGTAGCCGGTCGCGAGGATCGCACGCATGATCGCCGGGTAATACAGCTCCTGAGTCTCGTCAATCTCGTTACGACCTGGGTTGCCGCCGGTGTGGTAGTGAAAGAGATACTTGTGATTGTTGCGGATGGTGCGGATGACATCCCCCTCCATGATCTGCATGTGGTAGATGTCGTACAACAGCCCGAACCGTTCCGAGTCGATCACCTTGCAAAGCTCCACGCCCCAGTCGGTGCGATCGCACATGTAGTCCTTGTGGTTTACCCGGCTGTTGAGTAGCTCCATCACAATGTTCACCTTGTGCTTCTCGGCAATGGGCAGGATGCGCTTTAGGCCGATGGCGCAATTCTTCAGGCCGGTCTCGTCGTCCATGCCATCGCGGTTGCCGGAAAAACAGATGAGGTTTTTCAGCCCGGCGTTGGCGGTCTCCTTGATGCGTTTCTCGTAAATCTCCACCAGCGTGTCGTGGTGTTCCAGCCGGTTGAACGCCCGGCTGATGCCGCCCACCTTGGTTTTGCCGTCCTTGAGCGTGCCGGTTGGGAAACTGACC
>JASLNQ010000453.1 GCA_030745955.1 Dehalococcoidia bacterium
GAGCCTCCCATGGGCTTCGTGGAAGGCGAGCAGCGCCGGGATGTCGACGTCGGCGATGCCGTCGCCGTAGGTGACCATGAAGCGTTCGTCGCCGATGTGGTCCTGGATCCGGTTGACGCGACCACCGGTCATGGTGGTCTGGCCGGTGTCGGCGACGGTCACCTGCCAACCGGACTCGCCATGGGCGCTGTGGTAGGTGACCTCGGCGGGTTGGCCGAGACGGACCGTGAAGTCGTGCGTGCGGCCCTCGTAGTTCAGGAAGAAGTCCTTGATGACCTCACCCCTGTAGCCGGTGCAGATGACGAAGTCGGAGATCCCGTGGTGGGCGAAGCCCTTCATGATGTGCCAGAGGATCGGGCGCCCGCCGACCTCGACCATCGGCTTTGGCCGGTATTCGGTTTCTTCGCGAAGGCGGGTACCGAGTCCGCCCGCCAGGAGTACGGCTTTCACAGGGGTTCCTTCTCAGGTCGGAGCAGGTTGAAGTATACGGTTGTCGGGACTGGCCTCCCATGACCTCGACAGTGGATCGGACCCGGGTTGCCGATCGCTAGCATCAGCAGCGTGACGGCTTTGGCGGTGATCGGAACCGGATATGTGGGTCTGACGACCGGTGCCTGCTTCGCACACCTCGGCCACGACGTGATCTGTGCGGACATCGATGTCGACAAGGTCGCCCGACTGGAACGCGGAGAATCACCGATCGTCGAGGAGCGCGTCGAGGAACTCAGAGTATC
>JASLNQ010000454.1 GCA_030745955.1 Dehalococcoidia bacterium
CGCTCTCTATTCGGGCCAGTAAAGATGTCGTTTACCGAAGCCTGGATTATGCATCGTTACAGGAATCGATGTCAGTTCCCTATGATTCAGTCAGAGCCATGACGCAGAGCGAAGATTTTGTCGAAGGCCCCAAGGCATTCTCTGAGAAGCGACCACCTGACTGGAAGGGTCGCTAGCTCGTCCTCCTTGGATTCAACCACAGAGAACACAGAGAGCACAGAGTACAGGACTGTCTGTAAATCTCTGTGTTCTCTGTGGTGAAATTATGCGAGGCAGAAAGGTTCTCTGTGGTGAAACGCTGCAGCTAGATCAGTCTGCCGATTCGGATTACTATCCGAGGAGATGCGCTACCTGCAGCTCTTCGCAAGTTTTTTTGAACCAGTCGATCACCTCCGGGTGGTATGGAATGCCATTCTCCAAGCGTTCAATCTCAGCTTCGTGCTCCGGAACACCCGCATAGACCACGCGCGTTTCGCCCGGGGCCGGCTTGCACTCACGCAAGCGTTTCAGATAGTCATCCATATCGGTCTTGAAGGTGTCGAGCTGGGTGAACGCTTCGACGTTGTAGGCCATGAAGTAGTGCGCTGAACCGGCGCGCCGATCGGGGCCCGCTCCCGTGCCGGCCAGAACGGAAGTCAGTACTTCAACCAACATCATCAAGCCAAATCCCTTGTGGGACCCTATCTCACGGGTTCCTCCAAGCGGCAGCATCATGAAGTCCGGTGGTACGG
>JASLNQ010000455.1 GCA_030745955.1 Dehalococcoidia bacterium
TGTGGCGTCCGAAACTAGTGGGGCGTCGAGGGATTTCGACAAGGATCATTGCGGGAATAGATATCGCCCTTTGGGACATCAAGGGCAAAGTGTCTAATTTGCCAGTCTATAAACTCCTCGGGGGTTTCACCAACAAAGTCGATACCTACATAGCTGGTGGCTATTACGAGGAAGGTAAAGGGCTTAAAGAGCTGGCTCAAGAAATGGAAGACAACGTCAATTTAGGTGCACGAGCAGTCAAGATAAAAGTTGGTGCTGTCTCAATCAACGAGGATATTGAAAGAGTACGTGTTTGCAGGGAGGCAATAGGTCCAGATGTGAAGTTGATGGTCGACGCCAATAACGCCTATCGCCATTACCAGGCAATCGAATTCGCACGAAAAGCCGAGCAATACGATCTTTTCTGGTTTGAAGAACCAGTTGAACCTGACGACTACATTGGTCAGGCCGAAATAACTAAAGCGACATCTGTTCCGATCGCTGCAGGAGAAAATGAATACACCCGCTACGGATTCCGCGACATGATCAACGCACGCGCCGTGGATATATTGCAACCGGATGCTTTAGTACTCGGTGGTATCACCGAGTTCATGAAGGTTGCGGCACTCGCACAATCTAACGATCTGGATGTTGCCCCACACGGAGCCCAAGAGGTGCACATACATCTGGTAGCAGCAATACCAAACGGATTAATCCTCGAGTACTACCGCGACTCCGTAAATCCTATGC
>JASLNQ010000456.1 GCA_030745955.1 Dehalococcoidia bacterium
GGTGGGATTCAGCTTCGCCGACCAGCGTGGCGTCTTGGATCGGGTCGCACCGGCCCTCATCGGCGTCTTCGCGATGTTCTTCACCTTCATCCTGACCGGCGTGAGCTTCCTTCGAGAGCGGGCCCAAGGCACCCTGGAGCGGCTGCTGACCACCCCCGTGAGCCGGGCAGACATCCTGGTGGGCTACTTGCTCGGTTTTCTGCTGTTTGCGTCCCTGCAATCGCTGGTCATACTCCTGTTCACCATCTTCGCGCTGCAAATCGAGTACCAGGGCGCGCTCTGGCAGATATTCGTGCTGCTCATGTTGCTCACCATCGTCGCCGTGAGCCTGGGTATATTCATCTCGACCTTCGCCCGGAACGAGTTCCAGGTGGTGCAGTTCATCCCGATAGTGCTGTCGCCCCAGATATTTCTTTCCGGAGTCATCCTGCCCGTCGAAGAGCTCCCTGGCTACTTTCAGGCCGTATCGATGGTGCTGCCGCTGACCTACGCCGTTGAAGGCCTCAGGCAGATCATGCTGACGGGGGAGTCCCTCGCCGGGGTGGGGCGGGAGATGGCGGTCTTGGGGGGCTTTGCCGTGGCGCTACTGGCGCTGGCGGCGGCCACCGTCCGGCGGACCTAGGCCGGGTGTTCAATGAACCCCCCGGCGGAGGGTGGGCGGCCGGGCTGACGGTAGCGCTTACCATAGGCGCCGAGGCGATAACGGACCAGCATCAGCAGCGGCC
>JASLNQ010000457.1 GCA_030745955.1 Dehalococcoidia bacterium
TGGGGATCTGTAACTCACCACCGGTGTAATCGAGAACCCCACCGGTGATTTCATCTTTCCAGGGTACATCGTCAATATCAGCTTCCATGATTCGTACATTTGGAACGGTTGCACACAAATTAATCGAATGCATCGTAGAAAGGTGAGAATAATAGTTATGCGGAGCAATATTCAGTTCATAACTCTCAGCTAGCATTGCAATATCACGAGAACGTGCAAAACCATTCCACGGTACATCAATCATCACGTTATCCATAGAACGATTCTCAAAATAGGGTCGGTATTCACGGATTCCGAATAGATTTTCACCTGAAGTGATAGGAACCATGGTTCCTGCTTTCACTTCTGCTAGTCCTTCCGGCTCGTACATGTCAACCTCGACCCACATGGTGTTGAACTGCTCCATAACGTTGCAAATCTGACGTGCTGCCAGAGGTTTAAAGTGAAAATTGAGATCAAGAGCAATCTGAACCTGACCCTTTGTACCGTTTTCAAAAGCAGTAATGTATTTTTCTACATGGTCAAGCGTCTGCCACGTAACGTTCTGGTCAGTTGCTCCGGTACCAAATCCACCATCGTAGCCATGAGGTTTTGGCCCTGGATAATTAATGTTGGTCTTAAGGGCTTTAAATCCCTTTTCGCGAACTTCGGCGCCTAGTTCAGTAACGGCATCCAATGAGTCGAATGGCGGAACACCGATTAGTTCATGTGCTCGAACACG
>JASLNQ010000458.1 GCA_030745955.1 Dehalococcoidia bacterium
ACATATATACATATATGACAAGATATACATATGCCCATGTATATATGAACGCGTATATACACATACATACACATATATGTATATATATATATACAACATAATATATACATATATATACATATGCGTACAAACGTATATATATATACATATATATATACAACTATATACATATATATATAAACGCATATATCAACATATGTATACATATATACGCATATATACATATATATATACATATATTAACGTATATATGATCATGCATACATATATATATATAACGACATATACACATGTGTGTATATGTATACATGCATGCGCATATGCATAGATACATACAAATCCACACATGTATATGTATATACGACCGCATGCATATACACAAACACATGTATATATATGCATATAATAACATATACACATATATATATGTATATCAATATGTATACAAGCACAATTATATACATATATATATACAAATGTATACATATATATATATATATGAACGCATATATATATATACGCATATATACATATATATATATTGTTATACATCACCATATGTGCATACATATACATATATATATACACATATATACATATATATATATATACTGTGTAGGCCGTGCGGCCTGTGCCGCCGATCCGTTTCACTCGATTGTGAACGTTTTGTGTAAATCGCTACTCGTACCCTGCCTAAATTGCAAAG
>JASLNQ010000459.1 GCA_030745955.1 Dehalococcoidia bacterium
ATCAAATGCAATATGATCTTAGGCTTGCCGGTTATGTTCCAGATTCGCTTAAAATTCTTGAATCGGGGACCGATTCAACATAGTAGGTATTTCAAGATTTATATTCCTACCAGCAACTCGATCACTTTGGCGTTCAGCTGGATTGTTTATTCCGTCTGTTGAGTTTCGAATTTGCTCAAAATCCGAGCTTATTTCAACAGCGAATTTAGACTAATCGAGTGTTATACTTCGACCTTGCCTGAACCGCTTGGGCGGTTGAGGCCTGATTTCAAAGTTTTCTTATCGGTGCCGATGTTGCGAGCATATCATGATGAAATTGGGGTTAAGCTGTAGTGGTATCCCAATGCAACAATGATCGGTATTGAGCGTCGTAATAAACCACATATACACGCCGCCTCTGCGGCGCGTTTCGCGTAAGAGTCTGAGTTATTGAGTAGATTTAGAGGTTTGATCCTCATAGCAATAATGGTTATTAGTGCGAGTTTTGCACTAGCTGTTTCCGAAGTTAATATTTTCGGATTTGTCCGAGGTGGTGATAGCCCGCTAGGCCTAACCCTTGGCCTGGATCTAGAAGGTGGGACTCATCTTGTCTACAAAGCCATGCCAGAGGATGGGAGAGAACCGACCAAAGATGACATGGAAGGCTTACGAAACATAATTGACAAGCGTGTCAACGAGTTCGGAGTTAGCGAGGCTAGCGTC
>JASLNQ010000045.1 GCA_030745955.1 Dehalococcoidia bacterium
CCAGCCCGAGCACCTGCCGGGTAGTCAGGCCAAGCGTCCGCACCACTGCATACTCGGTCATCCGCGAAGCAAAAGTGACCTGCGAGTAGACCAGGAAACCGACCGCGCTCGCAGTAAGGACCGTTGTGAAGGCGATCGCGAGTAGAGCGCGCCAACCCGCCGATATGAGGGGGTCGACAGCCGCCTCACGCAGCAGGTTGTCCTGTGCGATCAGCGATGGCGGACTCGGGCTCCGGGCCTTCAGCTCCTCACCCACCGTCGACGGGGCAACCTCGCCGGTGTCGATCCACGCCTCGTTAGCCTGCTCGGCGTTGCGCATGCGGTTTGCATTCAGCGCCAGCCACGTAGAACGAATATCCCCCACCAGGAACGACGAGAACTCCGGATCGAGTGTCGGGAAGTAGTCCGCAACGCCAACCAGCCGCACCGGTGACTTGCTACCGAGCATCTCGACCGTGATCCGCTCACCGACATCGTAGCCACCCCGCTCCATGAAGCCGGTGCTAGCGATCGCCGGGATAGGCTCGTTGACAGAACCCACGGTCACGCCGCTCAGGAAGGTCACGATCACCGCATTCCAGGTCATCACGGCGATACCCTGGTCCTGCCCCCCGGAGCCATCTTCGTTGAGGGTCAGCAGCGGTTCCAGCCGCGCCCCGTACTGGTTCAGCCCCGGCTCAACCGTCATCCACAACGAGTCCTCGTTGAACTCCTCGATGACCACTGTCTCACCGCTCTCCATCACAAAAGCCAGCTCGTCGATCTCGACCGAACCCGGATCAAGGAACGGCGGGTTCGACCGGCTGAACCTGCCCTGTGAGACGTTCGGCAGCCCGACGCCAATGAACTCCAGCCGGAGCGGCGGTACCAGGCTGACCCCTGTGAAATCGATCGCGTGGAGCGAGCCGGCGATGGTGCACCAGTTGGGCGGCAAGTGTACCTCGGAAACCTCGCAGGTGAACGGCCTCCCCGCAGCCGGGCGCGGCAACAGCGAACCCAGGTTCAGCGTAAACAGCCGACCCGTCGAGTCGCTCAACCTGGCCGCTATCCGCGACTCGGCGCGGCGGGCTGTCGGACGGATCTTCAGGGTCAACCAGCGGGCATTGGGGGGGACCGGGATCCCCGTGCGCGTTTCGTGGAGCAACGCCATCTGTTCGTCCAGCGGTTCCGGGGCGAAATCGTCACGCGTCCACGCAATTCCCGCCACCGGCGCCGGATCGACACCAAGGTATGTGAACGTGCTTCCCACGTTGGCGGTAAGGTCGACACCGGGGGTCCGCAGCACGGGTGCCATCGACTCGACCCCTGTGGTGCCGCTGATACGGGCGAACGTCTCGCCCGCCCTCACGCGGTTGGTGTACGAAATGCCGTTGACCCGGAGGTCGGCACCCGACTTGTACCTGGCCCGGTCGGCGGCGCTCACGTCGAGCGTGCCGGTGAAGCTAGAGGCGAAAATACCAAGGCCGGACGTCAGGATCATCAACAGAGAAAGCCTTGAGTAGTGCCGGGGATTTCGGGCCATCTGCCACAGCACCAGCGTGATCGCGGGCGAAACCAGGCCCGAGATCCGGGGGAGCGAGGTGATCCGTGCGATCAGCTCAACGAGCGCGGGGAACGCACGCAGTGCGACGAACCCACCGAACGCCAGCACCAGCGCCGGCATCGCCACGTTGATCCTGTCGACCTGGGCGGCACCCACCCCCGGCACGTCGACAAACGAACCCTCGGTTGCAAGCTGCGAGGCGAACACCAGGAGCATGCCAAACAGCGCGATGTCGAGGTAGTACTTCTGCATCGCGCTCTGTGGGGTCGGGCGGGTCGACTCGCGCACGCTGGCCACCACGCTCCGCCTGGCTGCCGTCGATGCCGGAACGACCATCGCAAAGAATCCGGCGACACCGGTGAGGGCCGATACGAGATACGCCATCTGCCCGAGGTCCGCCGGCAGCGGATTACCGTTGTTCAGCCCGCTGAACAGGGGTATGACCCCGAGCCACTTGACGAGCAGACCCGCCACCGGCGGGGCGATCGCAATCGCCAGCAAACTCACCACCGCACCCTCGACAACGAACGCCCCAACGACATGGCGCGCAGTCGCCGCCCTTGTGCGCAGTCGTGCGATGTCGTCGCGCTGCGTCTCGACCATCAGGATCGACATCGTGCCCACGAAGTAGAGGACGACCGCAGCGATCACCGAAAAGACAACAGTCATAGGCAGGCGGCTAAAGAAGGTCTGCTGCTGGTTCCTGACCAGCACCTCCTGGAGTGGGGCGGTCTGGGTGTAGCTCCCGATCTGCGGCTGCAGCCGGGCCTTCAGCTCATCGAATCCCGCCACAAGCGCATCGGCGCCCGAAGCCCGGGCACGTGACGACTCGACATGGAAACGCCAGAAATATCGGACGGCCATACCCGGCAGGTACGGACCCACACTCGATTCAAACACCCCGGGATCGGGCACAAACGGCAGGAAATCCAGGTCCCGGTCGTCAAGCCCGAACTGGTCGTCCACATCGGCCCAGAACGCGGGCTCCACCTCCGAGCGGGTGTACAGACCGGAAATTCGGACCGTAATCGAATCGTTGAGGTCGTCCCAGAACGGTACGACGACTACTGTATCGCCCACCGCGATCCCGAACTCCTCCGCCGCGACCTCCTCAACTGCAACCTCAATTTCAAACCCACCGGCCCCCCCGTTGCCGGGTGTCGCCAGGGGCCATGTCCCGGCCGTCAGGATGGAGTTGCTCCGCAGCGCAGGGGCGTTGATCAACACAGCTCGCCAGTTGGCGTTCGTCGGTTCCGTGTTCTCGGCGTCCTCCTCCGATTCTCCCGGCTCGATCAGCAGCGTCGGCGATCCGTAGAGGATCGTCACGCCGGTCACGATCGAAGATGCGAAATCATCCACCGCCGACTCGACCATGTCGAGCATGCGCTGGTTCTCGGCACCATCGAGGTCGGTCTGGCGGCCGGTGATCACGATGTCGTGGCTTGAGCCGCTGTCCCTGGCAATCTCACGTTTCAGGGCGATGTCGCCAAGCGAATCGAAGTAGATCACACTGGCAGCAATCGTCACGACTGCCGCGATGACACCGAACGACACGACAGTCAGCATCGGCCAGTGCGACCTTGCCCGGCGACCGACGAACCCTATGAAGGCCAGCGGACTCATATCAGCCGCTCTTTCCAACGGTCCGGGTGGTGGCGGCGATATCGATCCTGCGCACTGTAATCACGTCGAAAATCATCACCCCGAGCGCGATCACGGCGAGCGATATAACGAGCCCGCTGACATAGTCCCAGTTGGTCGAAAACACGATCGGTGGCAGCGTATTCACCTTCGACTCGGTCTGCGAAGCGGTGTCGACCGCCAGGCGGGCCATCACGAGGCCGGTGCCTACACCCGCCGCAACGCCCACAACAAGCACCACAAGCTGCTCGATGACATTGACGACAACCAGCCCGCGCCGGCCTGCGCCAAGTGCCCTGAGCACCGCCAGGTTGAACCGGTCGCTGGTGGGCCGCATCGGGGTGAATGTCAGGAAGCCAAGCAGGGCCAGCGCTATCGCAAGCGATGCCGTGACAACCGAAGCGCCACGCCAGCCCGCAACGGCCAGGGGTGTGACCACCGAGGACTCCCGCAGCTCGTCACGGCTCACGATGCTGAGCAGGCCGCCGATCTCCGACGACAGCTCTTCGACCACCAGTGTGTCGGCCAGGTTATCGAGGCCAACAAATATCTCGGCCGCGACACCCGCCGAGTTGGCGCTGCTCAGGGCGAGGTGGCTCCACAGCCGCGACAGGTCGGCAACAACGAAACCGCCATCTGCCGGGTCCATCGTCGGGAAGTAATCGGTCACACCGACGATCCGTGCGGGGACCGACCGGTTGAACACATGCACGACGGTTTCATCGCCGACGGCGAGGTTGTTGGACTCCAGGGCAGTCTCGCTGAACAGCGCCGGAACGAACGGTGAGTTCGCTCGAACGACACCCCGCACACCGAGGTCGGTGCCTGTGCCGAGTTCGACCTGTAGGCCGCGGTCGGTCCGGTCTGCCAGGTCCACCGTCCGCCCGTACTCGAACCCGCTCACCGAGGTATCCATCCCCTCCGACGAAGCGAGCGCCTGCCACACGTCGGTATCGTCGAACGACTCCAGCACGACCGGCGCGACGGCCCCGGCACCCGACGCGCCACCTTCACCCCCTGGTTCGTACATCAGGTCGTCGATCTGCACCCCGGCGGACGTGCCGAGCTCGTCAGGGGTCAACTCGAAGAAGATGAGACCGGCGACCTCAACGGGCCTGGCGGCTACCGCTGGTATCCGGCCCATCCGCACGTGCCAGCCGAGGTTGTTCACCGCGCCAAGGTCGACGGCGTGCGAGAGACCGGTCGCATCGAGCAGCCGCAGGCTCATGCGGATGTTGTTTTCGATGGTGTCGGAACGCATGCGAACGCCAACGCGCTCCGCATTCGCAGGGACTACCAGCGGCTTTAGCTCCGGGCCCTCCTCGAGCTCAAGCAGGAGCGTTGCAAGCGGCCCTGCGGCATAGTCGGCCCGAAACGCGCCTATCTCCGAGAACTCCTGGGGCTCGATGGCGAGGAACTGGAACGGAACGCCCTGCCCGCCGAGGCGAATATCGCCCGTGGTGCGCAACCCGGCCGACATGCCCCCGACGCCATCGATCGCCCGGACTTCGCCGAGGACCTCCGTGCGCGGGCCGCTGTTCAGATCGACCGGGGATATCCGGAGGTCAGCACCGGCCTGGTAACCGGACTGGTCGGTCGCGCTCTGTTGCAAGGTCGCCGCAACCGTCGCCGAGAGCATTGCGGTCCCCACCGCCATTCCGAGGATCGCTGTCGGCCATGCGTAGGTGATCGGTACCCGCGCGAACAACGACGATGTCAGGTGTATCCACACCGGACCGCGCCGTGCGAACCCGCTCGAAACCAGGCGTGCTACCGGCGGCAGGACCCTGAGCGACAGCAGGACCGCAACCGCAAGGAATATGGCTGGAGCGAACACCAACAGGGGGTTCACATCGACAACCCGGTCGCCCGTTTCACTCACCACCGACGATTCGGTCGAAAGGTCCCAGAGCACCACGCCGCCGAACAGGAAGAACAGCAGGTCGAGATACTGGCGCTGGAAGAACGGCTTGCTCTCCACCCGCCTTGTCGAAAGCTGTTCCGAACCGAGCTCCCTCCCGTTGTCCTTCCACACGGACCACTGCATGTAAGCGAGTACCAGCGCAGCGCCCGCGAACGACCACGCAAACGCCTGCCACGTGATGTACACCGGCATGCCAGAGCCCAGCGATATCGATTCATATTCCGGGAGCTGCCCCATCGCCGTGATCACCCCGGCCGACAGGAACGGGGCAAGCGCAGCCGGGACCAGTACCAGTAATGCGGCCTCAAGCAGGAACAACAGCGCGATCTGCCGCCGTGCCGAACCGCGGACCCACAGGCGCCCGGTGTCGACCCGCCGGCGCGCCATCAGGGCACCCGCAGCCATTATCGAATAGTAGCCGGCGGCGAGCAGCAGCACCCCGCCCATCATCAGCGTCGGTATTCGCGCGAAACTGATCTTTTTGTCGAGTGCTTCGAGCCTGTTTTCGAGTGCCGACACCGATCGCGATTCGGGTAGCCCGCGCCTTAGCTCGTGGCCCACAGCATCAACCTGGTCTGCCGTCTTCGCCGGGCTCTGCCGCTCCAACCGGTCCAGGTCAAGCTGTACGAGCCACCGGTTGGTCCCGATCGAGGCCGGCCCCCCGGTGACCGCCTGGAATAGGCTGTTCCCCGCCAGGAACAACGGCAGGCGTAACCGGGCCGCGGGGCCGGGACGGCCCGGCTCTGTCACCTCTTCAGCCAGGCCGAGCCAGAACTCGTCCTCAAGACTCTTCGGCTCGAAGAAACCCACTACGTCCACCCACAGGTAGGGAAGGTCGCCCGGCGAAGGCGTTAGCCAGACCCCTTCACCGACATTCACACCCAGCTGCCGGGCCCTGGCCGCCGGCACCGCCGCCTCGACAATTACGAACCCGTCGCCGTGCTTGACGGTTTCCCCCGGCGGCCGGCCCGCAACGATGGTGGCATTGTCGAGGAAACCTTCAAATCGCTGGACCACTGCGACATCCGCAGTGGGACCGCCCACTATGGAATCGGCATCGACAGCCCACAGGTGGTCGCGGGTCCGCGATTCCTGCCCGACACTCACCACCAGGTCGCCAAGTTCCGCCAGCGCAACGTCAACTCGCCCGGTCGCCGTCGATACCGCACGGTCGGTGAGGGGGAGTCCGTCGACAACGACCTGGAGGTTTCGGTGGGCGGACGACAGGCTGGTGAGCGTCGACCTCAGGCCAAGCGATTCAATGGTGTTGAGGTACATCGGCGCCCCGGCGAGGATCGCCGTCATCACAAGTACACCCACGGCAAGGGCGACCATCTGGGTGATATCGGCGCGCAAACGCCGACGAAATAACAACACGCCCGGGTAAATCCTGTCAGGTGCGGACCACTACATTGTGGAAACGAGGTCGGTGCGGACGAATGTTATCCGACCCCTATAACGCCGGCGGTTGCCAGTTCGGTGATTTTATCTTCCGAATATTCGGCTGCGGCCAGTACTTCCCGCGAGTGCTCCCCAATGCCCGGAGCGGCCGTCCTGACGCTGCCGGGAGTCGAGCGGAGCTTGACCGGAACGCCGACGTGTCGCTGCTTTCTGTGCGCGGCCTCGCCACCACCCCGGGATTCGCCACTACCGCCCCGGGCCACCTCCACAACCATGTCGTTATGGATGACCTGGGGCTGTGCGATCGTCCGGTCGATAGTCATGACCGGCATGCACAGCACGTCGACCGCATCGAACTTTTCGACCCAGTGGTCGCCGGGGTGTTTTTCGATCTCTACCTGGATGATGTCGTGCAGCTCCTCGGCGTTTTCCATCATCTCGCCAACCGTGGAAAACCGGTCGACCAGCGAAAGGTCTTCGATCCCCAGGACCTCGCAGATCGCCCGCAACGGGTCGGGCCTGAACAGCCCGGTCACAACGATGTAGCCATCGGCAGCCATGTATACACCGCCATCGAGGGGGTTCCCGAGGTGGTCTTCCTGCTCGGGTGCGTTCGCAACCGAAGCGACGGTCCACCCCTGCATCCACAGCAGCGCATCGATCAACGCCACCTCTACCTTCTGCCCGACGCCCGAACTGGCGCGCTCGATCAGTGCCAGCAGCACGCCCTCCATCAACAGGCTCCCCGCCGAAAAATCGGCCACCGGAAGCCGCACACGGCGCGGCACGCCGTTCGAATCGGCATTCACCGCCATGATCCCGGTCATGGCCTGCGCCATCGAATCGTGTCCCATCTTCCGGGTCGACCCGATCGGGCCGTCCGGGCCGTAGCCCGAGCCGCTCGCGTAGATCACACGGGGATTTCGGGCGTGGACCTCCTCCCACCCGAGCCCCAGCGATTCCATCACCCCCTGCCGGAAATTGCTCACCACAACGTCCACCCCGTCGATCAAGCGGTAAACGACCTCCAGGCCAGCCGGGGCCTTCAGGTCGAGGGCGAGGCTCTTCTTGTTCCGGTTGATGCTGGCATAGGGCATGCTCTCGCCATCGACAAAAGGCCCGAACTGGCGCGCGAGATCGCCTACGCCGGGACGCTCGACCTTGATGACCTCGGCACCATGGTCGGCAAGCTGGGCGGTGCACGATGGACCGAATATGACCTGGGTGAAATCGAGCACCCGAATTCCGTTCAGGGCCTGCTGCCTGGCTGGCATCGTCACGTCCCCTCCCACCTGGGAGCCCGCTTCTCGGCAAATGCCCGCGGCCCCTCCGTGAAATCGCCTGATTCCTGCAGACGCTTGAACATCGAAAACTCCGTAACCATCGCTTCTTCGAACGACAGCTGCCCGCCAAGGACCACTGCCTGCTTAGCCGCCTGCACCGCCCTTGGCGAGCACTCCATAATCGCCTCTGCCAGCTCGGTTGCCGCGGGAATGAGCCGGTCATTGTCAACCACCCGGTTCACCAGCCCGATATCAGCGGCGCGCCGGGCGTCGATGAACTGCCCGGTCAGGATCATCTCCATCGCCAGCTTGAGCGGCAGCTGGCGCGACAGCCCGTGGACGCCCCCCGCATCGGCCATCAGTCCCCGGCGTGGCTCCGGCAAACCGAACCGGGCACGCTCGGCCGCAACGATCAGGTCACAGGCAATCGCCAGTTCGAGCCCACCACCCACGGCGTAACCGTTGACCGCCGCGATAACCGGTTTCCAGCAGGCGAACTCGGCCGACAGGATCTTGCCGCCGGTCCCCGCTCTCGGCTTGCGGACCTGGTCTTCGTTCTCCGACCGCCACCGCAGGTCGGCGCCGGCGGAAAATGCCCGATCGCCGGCCCCGGTCAAAATCGCAACCCAGATCGAGTCGTTGTCCCGCACCTCATTCAGCGCCTCACGCAGGGCCACGCCGAGGGGTGGGTTGATCGCGTTGAGCGAATCGGGGCGGTTCAGCGTGATTATTGCCAGGTGCCCCGATCGCTCGAAAAGGACCGTGCCGTTCGATAGCTTCAATCCAGTTAATCCTGTGGTCCGCTCCGGAAGCCACTCGTACGATTCGTACGATTTCGCCTTTTCCCGGACCCGAATAATAAAAAACTCTCACCGGTGCGTTACACGGAAACTTTACCTAATCTGTGTTCGGCCGGTGGAGCATGCTCGCACGATCTACCGGTGAATACTCCCATCGATGCGTGTGGCGTACACCAGTATCGATTTCACCAGTTGGCGGCACGATAGTAGGTGAGATTATCGAGAGTAGGGCAACGCGTGCGTGTGGCGCGTGTCTCACCACCTGCAACTCCCGGCACCGGGTGTGAGACGCCACAAATCGTGTAAATGTCGCCAGGGCTCAACGTCTCGACCGGACGCATTCATCGAACAGAGGAACAGCGCCCGTTACGCAGTGCCGGGAGATGGGGTGTTGACGAAGCGAGCAGGGTCCTGAAAAGCCACGGCTTCGTGAAATCCCCCGAACCCTATGAGTAAATACCGCCTCACAATCCTGTTCATCATTTTCAGTGTGCTGACACTGGGAACCGCAGCGCTCGCCCTGAACCACCTCACCGCAAGGGCAGCCGAAAACAACCTTGTCGAGCTGACGACCGAGCAGTCGATGCGCGACGCATCCATCATCGCCGGTGTTGTCAATCAGCTGCTCGACAACCAGGAGACCGGTTCGGCTGGCGAACCCGCCGGGCTCACGGGCGCTGTCTCAATCGAGTCACAGGAACTCCTCGATTCACTCGGGGTGATCGATATCTCACTGTATGACTCCACGGGCCGCGGCTTATGGAGCACGTCAACCACCATAGCCTCGGTGCGGACGATCCCGCGACCGATTATCGAGTCGGCTGAAAACGGCAGGATCACTTCCAACCTGGGCGCGGTCGATATCCGGAGCGACGGGACCGCGAACTCTGCAGGGTCAACCCGATGTCATCAAAACCTTCTTGCCGCTGCTCGCAGGGTCCGGCGACGACGTTGTCGGCGTGATCGGCATCACACGCGATGTGACCACCACCCTGACCACGCAGATCGCCGAAACCCGTTCGTCGGTATCACTCATAACGCTGCTAAGCCTGGGTGGCGTCTTCCTTGTACTGCTCACGTTTATTTTCGTTGCAGATGTCGCTATTTTCCGTGCCAGTACCCGAAGGATCAGGTACGAGCGGGAACTGGCCGACCGCCTGATGCTAGATTCGCTGGAACTGAAGAGGGTTGGGCAGGCGAAAGACCGGTTCCTGTCATCGATCACACACGAACTCATGACCCCTCTCACCTCGATAACGGCGTTTACCGGGATTCTCATGAAGAACCGGGACGGCAACCTGGGCAGGACCGATATCAAGCACTTGCAGGTGATGAAGCGCAACGCGGTCCAGCTCCAGCAACTGCTCGACAACCTGCTCGAGCTATCGGTCATGAACAAGGGTGAATACGAACTGTCATACACCCGCTTCAACCTGCGGCACACGCTCGACGAGGTTACCGGGGCGTTCATACCCGCCATCACGAGAAAAGGCCAGAGATTCGAGCTCAAGTACGAAGATACCGATGCGATTGTCGAGGCCGACGATGGCCGGATCAGGCAGGTGGTATCGAACCTTCTCACCAACGCCATCATGTATTCACCCGAAGGTACCGAGATCACCGTCTCGGCCTGGGTTTCGGACCTCCTGTTCACCATTACGATCTCTGATAACGGAATTGGCATCAGCAACCGCGACAAGGAAGAGCTCTTCACCCTGTTCTTCCGGGTCGACAACGAATCGACCAGGGCGGTGCCGGGAACGGGCATCGGGCTTGTCTCAGCAAAACAGATCGTCGAACTGCACCGGGGAGAACTCACCCTCGACAGCACTCCGGGCGAGGGCACGACTCTCCAGCTCTCGGTGCCCCGGTTCCGCAGCCGTCATTCGCTAGAAAGCAGGATCGACGGTGCGGCCTAATCAACACGACTACAACAGCACCCCGCGGTATCGGCGCAGGGATACCAGTCGTGCCAGCGCGTCCAGAATTGTGCTGGTCCTGGTCGTTGCGATCGGGATCGTTGTGGGATCGTTGATTCTGATCAACACTCATAAATTCAATACCGATGTCGAGCCAAACCTTGTCCCGTCAACCTCGAACAGGGACGGCAGTGGCGACCGCGCTTCCGGCGGTGACAGTGCCGTCGATATGGATGCCCTGGCAGCCGACCTGGGCAGCAGGTCCGGGGTCACCGGCCAGGGATCGTCAGGACCATCCCGGCAAGCCGGCGCAGCACCGGCCGATGGGTCCGGGGGCGTTGCGACCGCCGACTGCAACCCTCATGGCCGGGTCACTGATGACTGGGGCGCCCCCATGGTCAATGTATTGATCCGCGCGGCCACTGACGATGAGAGCGTGGTGGAGGTGTATACCGACAGCCGTGGCCGCTACGAGTTGCCCCGACAGCTGCCGGGTGTCGTGAGCGTGAGCGTCGTGCTAACGCACGGTACCGACAGCGGCCTTTCGTTCGCCGTCATGAACGGTAACGAGGTCATTTCGCTCACCGTACCTGTTGCCGCCACTGGCTCCGCCGAATGCGAGATCAACTTCGACAGCTGGAACGTTCCCGGCGAAATGGTGGCTTCGCCGATCGATACAGGCCTGTGGCCGGATGCTGTTTCCATCTACCAGTACACCCGCGACGCCCAGGAACTGGCCCTCGAACTCGGCGCCGATCTGCCGCAATCCGCGAAAAACCCAACCATGCTCCAGGTCCAGGCCTGGTGTGACGATCCCGAACTGGGCTGTGACGGGTCGAAGAGCGACGCCTTCTTCGTGGCCGAAAACGAGCTGTCGGAGGGTTCACCCCCGATCATCGCCATGCTGTCGTCCCGTAGCTCCGCTCAATCGCCGGGGGTGCCCGACAACCGGGAATATCACGAGTACGGCCACTATTTCCTGTCGTTCCAGACCGGCGAAAACTTCGAGCTACCGGCCGGCGACACCAACCACGGCGGCTACTACCGGAACACCTCGACTCGCGACTCGTTCGTTGAGGGTTTCGCCGAGTTTTACTCGATGATGGTCGCAAAGAACATCGAGGGAGACGACCGGTCCGAGATCTACAC
>JASLNQ010000460.1 GCA_030745955.1 Dehalococcoidia bacterium
GTATATATGTTGGTACGTATATATATATATGTATGTGTATATATATATGCGTTCATATATGTATATACATGTATGCAGTCGCATATATATATACGCGTTTGTAGGTAAAATATATATATATGTATATATGTGCATATATGGCGTGACATATACATATAAATATAATGTATATATACATGTTGTTACATATACATGTATGTGTATGTATTCATATATGTATACGTTCGTGTATACGTATACATGTATGTAGTTATATATATATATGTATATATATGTGTATGTATGTATACATATATATATATGTATATATATACATATATACATATATATACAAATACATACATATATATATATTAACATATTATACATATACGCATACATACATATATATATATAACAACATATATACGTGTACATGTGTATACCTGACTTCATATATATATATGTATATATATATATGTATGTATACACACGGATATACATATGTATACAACTACATACATGTATCTGCATATATGGATATATATATTGCATACATACATATACATGTATATACAACATCACGTATGAATATATATATATATGTATATATGTATACGGACACACATGTATACAAATATATACACATACATACATGTATATATGTATATGAAAACATATACATACACATACATAAATATATACATATTTTTATATGCATA
>JASLNQ010000461.1 GCA_030745955.1 Dehalococcoidia bacterium
CGAGTACGCTTCCGGACTTGGTTGTATCGGCGTTAATATCGGCGTGGGACCGATTGATGATGTTGATCCGGACGAAGCCCGTGAAACTCTGATAGCCAATATGTATCACGCTGCCGAAGAGCTCGGGAAGGTTGGTGTCATAGCTCTTGTAGAAGCGATCAATACCCGTGACCAGCCAGGATTTTTTATCAGCACAACCAAACAATCGCTTAGTGCAATAGATGATGCAGGTCATTCCAATCTGGCAGTACTCTACGATTTTTACCACATGCAGATCATGGAAGGGGATCTGCATATGACGGTCAAAGAAAATCTGTCATCTATCAAGCATATTCAGATTGCAGACAATCCTGGTAGGCATGAACCCGGAACGGGTGAGATCAATTACAACCATCTCTTACCGCATCTTGATGCGATTGGCTACAGTGGCTGGGTAGGTTGCGAATATGGTCCGAGTGGAAATACTGAACAGACATTGGGCTGGGCATCGCCGTGGCTTTAGGCTGATCTTAGGCTCAAAAATACAGGTTAATCAGTTTGTCGAAGTCGGGATCACAATCAAATAAAAATAGCTTTGTTTCCTTCATTGCTGAAACTATCGCTACCGGTTTTGGATCGGGGCGATGGCCGTTTGCGGCTCCTGCGACAGTCGGGACTCTGGCTGCTCTTGTTGTCTATTGG
>JASLNQ010000462.1 GCA_030745955.1 Dehalococcoidia bacterium
TGTAGTCCGTCCATATTCATAACTGCAAGCCCACCCGATTTTGTCATTTCGATTGCAAAATTTGGATCTACTACAGCATCCATTGCTGAGGCAATAAATGGGATATCCAGCTTGATTCCGTCGAAATTCATCGACAAATCTGCCATTTCCGGATTGATAGTGATGTCGCCTGGAGTTATTGCCACATCATCAAATCCGTATGCGGGCTTCAGTTCCTTGAAGTCACGAGGCACGTTTTGAACTCCTTATTTTTATTATCAGCAGGAAATTTTGCTTGCGGCGTTCTGGCATTTGATGGTGGTTACGAAATTCGCCGCACGTCCATTCCAACTCAGTATACGCTCAGTTTTTGCGGTTCGTATACTCTGACTTTAAGGCATCATTAAAGTTGAAAATTGTGATGCAATTGCTATCCTAGCCTAGCTGCTAAATCGCAGGTTTTGGCAAGAGATTAGTGTTGGAAATATTGGCAGGTCAAATCATTGGAATGAATTATTCAGGAAGTATTACTGATGTAGCAGGAATTACAGTCGGCCATCACACGGATCTTGAAAATGGTACGGGCTGTACTGTGCTTCTGTCTGAGCAGAATGCCGTCGCTGGACTTGAAGTACGAGGTGCCGCTCCTGGTAGCCGTGATACTGAACTGCTTCACCCTGTAGCGGGTGCTAAGTGGATAA
>JASLNQ010000463.1 GCA_030745955.1 Dehalococcoidia bacterium
TCTACGTGGAGGGAAATATCACCAAAGAAGAGTATCAGACGAGGCAGCGAGCCATCAAAGAACGGCTGGATGTACTGGTCATACCGGAGGTCGACGCCGCCACCATTGCCGGTTCACTGATGGAAAACATGCCCGCTCTCTGGGCTCAGGCCGACATCAGACAGCGAAACCGAATGCTCTCATCGATGCTGGAAGCAGTTTTGCTCGATCCGGCCAGCCGGTCCGTAGTGGGTCTTTTGCCTAAGCCAGCCTTCCGGGAAATCATCCTCAATGTGCAACCGGGCAACGGCGTTGTGATTTTCGACCCGGCCGAGAATAGACAAAAAAAAGCCGCCGGCACATCAATTCTTGAGGATTTACCTCGAATAACGATGTTAGGGTATGGTGGAGACGGGGGAGAGTCGAACTCCCCGTCCAAAAGGCCCCCTGGTCGGATCTACTACAAGCTTGTCCGGTGCTTTAAGTCTCGCCCCTCAGAGCTTCCACCGACGGAATCTCCGAGACGCCAGCCGATCAATCTTTGGCTGCCCCTTATCGGCACAGGAACACCCGCATCCCGGACTCTTGGCGCCCGCACCCCCGCATCCGGGACTTGCAGTGGGCGGACGTAGCCGCTCTTTAGACGGCTAGTGCGAATTCACGTTCGCCAGTTAATGGCTGCCACCGGTTT
>JASLNQ010000464.1 GCA_030745955.1 Dehalococcoidia bacterium
ACGTCCAAACTATCAACATCCCAATAGGGATCATCATGAAGGCGAAACGGATGATTAGTTTCTCTTTATCCATGGCGCGGATGCCTATTTATTTGGTCGTATTGGAACAGTATTGGAACAGTTACGCGAAAAGCCCCCACATTTCTGTGAGGACTTGTTCAGTTTGATTTACGTTTGGAGCGGCGGACGAGATTCGAACTCGCGACATTCTGCTTGGAAGTTATATAACCCTTGTATCTCATAGTCTCAGGATAACCATAGCCCTGAGATTGATGGCAACTTAGACAGTCCACAAACGTCTCGGGTCGTCTCATAGGGTTTATATACGTCCGTAGGGTCAACTTAGGGTCAACACCTAGGCTTCGATGATGGGGTTGCCGTCGTCCTGATGGTCACCAATGACAATGGTGAAATCACCAATACCCGAAGGATTGTCTTCTCTAACTGGTGCTGGCTTACCAAAGCCCTTGTCAGCTAACCATGTGGCAGCTTCCATACGTTCTCTGTTACTGGCGGTCTGGTCACACCAGCACTCTGACCTGCCCCCGATAGCGTTACCACTTATTATCTCGGAATTACGACCATCTGAAGCCTGGGCATAATCGCCTCGGATACCGGCCGCCAGCACCGGAGACAATAAGGCTGAAACAAGCCGTCGGACTAACATAA
>JASLNQ010000465.1 GCA_030745955.1 Dehalococcoidia bacterium
ATACGATGGGCAGCATTCGGTGCAGAAGATTTTTCAGCCGACATGTCAATTAGCCGAACAGTCGACAATGCAGAACCTGTTTCTGGAATTAGAGCTGAACCAGGACTCGCATACCCGCGTTCTGCTGTGGCTGTCGCTGCACGAGCAGCAGGAGTTCATGCACTCGACACCCCTTATACAAGGTTCCGAGATCCTGAAGGCCTGAAACAGGAAGCAACACTGGCAAAAGCAATCGGCTACAAGGGCAAGTTATCGATCCACCCCGCACAGGTTGAAACAATCGAGTCGATCTTTAAGCCCAGTTCTTCGGAAATAGAACGTGCCAAACGAGTATTAGATGTCGCTTCAGAAGCGGAAACTGCCGGCAGAGGATCCGCGTCGCTGGATGGCGAAATGATCGACATGCCGGTGATATTAAGAGCCAGGAATGTCCTCAGGGACGCCGGATTAGAAAACTAACAACACCATTAGGAAATTTTACTATGACGTTTGGACGTTATTTCGAAGAATTCAAAGAGGGCGAGGTTATAAAGCACTGGCCCGGGCGTACGATCTACGAAACAGATAATTCCTGGTTTTCTTTGCTGACCCAAAATCAACACCCAGTACACATCGATGCAAACTACGCTGAAAATACCCAGCATGGGCAAAATCTGGTTAACGGACT
>JASLNQ010000466.1 GCA_030745955.1 Dehalococcoidia bacterium
CCTTCAGCCCTTCCCGACGCCATATACGCTCGACACGCTTGTGGTTAACTCGCCAGCCTCTGTCTTTGAGGAGTGCAGTGATCCGACGGTAGCCATATCTTCCGAAACGACTCGCAAGATCAACGATCTCCCGGGTAAGAGACTCTTCATCACCGGACGGCGTCCACTGGCGGCGCTGTGAAGCTCTCGGCTGGTCGAGCACCCTGCAAGCGCGTCGCTCGGTAACACCCAACCTGGACCGAACATAGTTGACGCACTTTCGACGACGGGAAGGGCTCAGAAGTTTCCCTCGGCCGCTTCTTTCAAGATCAGCTTGTCCAGGGTTAACTCCGCGACTGCTCGCTTCAGCCTGGCGTTTTCTTTTTCGAGCCGCTTCAGCTTCTTTGCCTGGTCAAGGCTCAAGCCGCGGTACTCGGTACGCCACCGGTAGTAAGTCTGTTCCGTAACGCCGATCTCTCTGACGGATACAGCTACCGTCTTGCCGTTGGCTACGGAAACTTCTACCTGTCTCAACTTGTTCAGGATCTGTTCTGGTGAATGCCCTCTTCTAGGCATGTCATCCCCCTTCTGGAAACGTCCAGTCTCTAATTTATTGACTGGTACCGTCTGAGGGGGGCAGGTCACGGGTGCACACTCTGCCAGACAGAGCAGGCAACTACACCCA
>JASLNQ010000467.1:0-282 GCA_030745955.1 Dehalococcoidia bacterium
GAGGACCTCCACCACGTCTCCCCGCGCGCGGAACGAGGCGCGGGAGAGTTCGATGTCGTTGCGGCGATACGGAATGCGAACGAGCTGGGTGAGCAATTCCTCGCGGTTCATCTCCTGGCCGCGCTCGAGATGAATGTGAAGGTCGTAGTAGTCGGACGGGGAGCCGAGACCGTAAATCGAACTGACGCTGGCGACGATGATGATATCGCGCCGGGTGAGGGCGGACCGGGTGGCCGAGTGGCGCAGCCGGTCCAGTTCGTCGTTGATGGCGGAGTCTTTTTC
>JASLNQ010000467.1:292-655 GCA_030745955.1 Dehalococcoidia bacterium
GGTGTCCGTCGTCGCGACGTAGGCCTCGGGCTGATAGTAA
Source organism: Dehalococcoidia bacterium (assembly GCA_030745955.1). The sequence goes on from JASLNQ010000467.1 coordinate 333, forward strand.
TCGTAGTAGCTGACAAAGTATTCGACGGCGTTGTGCGGAAAAAAGCCCTTGAACTCATTGAAAAGCTGGGCGGCGAGAGTCTTGTTGTGGGCGATGACGAGGGTGGGCTTCTCCAGGCGGGCGATGACGTTCGCCATGGTGAAGGTTTTTCCCGAACCGGTTACCCCGAGGAGGACCTGCTGGCGCTCGCCGGCTTCTAAGCCCTCCACGAGGGCGTCGATAGCCTGGGGCTGATCCGCGGCGGGTTGAAAATCGGAGGTAAGCTGAAACTCGCCCATCGGCTGGAAAACCCATCGTTTAAGAGGCGGCGCGAAATAAACGAA
>JASLNQ010000468.1 GCA_030745955.1 Dehalococcoidia bacterium
GCGTTCGACGAGTTGCGTAACTACCTGGGGATCAGATCGATGGAGGATGAGCCGATCCCAGCGTCCAGGCGGAGAGAGATCTTCACCGGAAGATGGTCGGCTCTAATGGCCGAGTTAGCTGCGTGAATATCGTGGTTCAGGCCGTGTTTAGTTCGACCTGGTTACGCGGCGAGTCCTGAGTTCTGACAGAACCGCTTTGAATCGGTCCCAGGCGCTCGTCCCGAAAACTTTGCTTTCGACGGGGATCGTGCGATTGTCGGGGCTGAATCTCGCAGAGCTCAGCAGGTTATTGACTTATTCAAGAAGTGGTTACCGCAAGCACACAATATTTACAAAGAACGCGTTGAGCGCGAAAGGCATGAGTTCGAGGCAAGTAAGCGAAAGGATCTTGAAGAACAAATTCGGCGAGAGGAGTTGAATGCAACCACTCGGCGCAATCTACGAATCTAGCGCCGTTGACCACTCCAACCTATCGACAACGATGATCAATCTCGAACTCGTAAGTGCCCTAGACGGCTTCGTGGAAAGGATTCCGTAATGACTGGTGAGATGAATTACCGGGCGACCTGTGCTTTATGCGATGAGGATCCACATACATCGTTCGGAACGTATGAGACCGTCGGCAACAACATCTGGATGCACCAACAG
>JASLNQ010000469.1 GCA_030745955.1 Dehalococcoidia bacterium
GATTCCTTTCGAAGTCCTCAACCCGGCGAACGGGGAGCGGGTGGCCGACCTTGAGGCATCGCTGCGCAGCGCATCGCCTGACTCGATCGAACCGGTATACTCGCCGGCATTTGTACCGCCCGCTGAGGCAGATCTGGAACCTGATGAACTCATGATGGGCGTCGAAATCAATGGTGACGCCCGCGCCTATCCGGTCGGACTGATGCGTAGACGGGAGATGGTCAACGATGTAATCGGCGACGTGCCCGTACTGGTCACATGGTGACCGATTTGCTACACCGGTCTCGTGCATGACCGGAGGCTGGATGGCAAGGTCCACGTGTTCGGCAACGAGGGTGTTCTATTCATGAACGCCATGACGTGGTGGGATCACGCCACGCACAGCGTCTGGTCGCAACCCTGGGGCGCCGCCATATCCGGCCGTCTGCAGGGCAGTACGTTGACGCTGGTCCCATACGAACTAGTCCCGTGGTCAACCTGGCTGGTCAGGCACCCTGGCACGCAGGTGCTTGTTGACGAAAGGGGATTTAGCTACCGGCCGCAATCAACCACCGATGGTTTCGTTATCGGCGTCGCGATCAAAGACGCAGCAGTTGGGTTCTACTACAAATCGGTAGAGACCGACCGCGTACGAAACGACACGATC
>JASLNQ010000046.1 GCA_030745955.1 Dehalococcoidia bacterium
GGAGGGATCTGGGGCGGGGTCGCGGTGTTCCGACCGGGCATGGCGTCGCAACGTGTCCAGCGGTAGCTCGCGAACGGTCAGTCCAGGCGTCTTTAGGAACCACCCACACCCTCTGCGATAGCTCCGGGCGTGCGAGGCGCACTTTGTCGCGCGTCGCAGCTCCGCGGGGCACGCCAGTGCGCAGGGAGAGGTGACTGGATTACGCGTAGCTGGCGGTTACCTCCTGGGCGATTTCCGACCAGGTTGTGAGGGTTGATGGCGTGCCGAAAGTCGTCTCAACGTCGGTGATGTTGATGTCGATCACGGCATCCCCGGCCACGTCCATGATCCGCCGCAACGCAGCCCGCATATCCGAAGGCGTGTGGACCGCCATGGTGTCGGGTCCGTGGACGTTCGTTTCCAGCACGAAATCGCGCCCCAGCTGGTTGACCGCGCTCTCGAGGTCGGTCCATGCCGAGATGTGAAAACGGCGCAGGTTCGGCAGCTTGCGGATGATCGGGATCTTTGGCGTGAGGTCCTCGCAGCCGTGGTAATACAGGCGGTCCTCGCCCATCACCGACGCAAGCCGCTCGTGATACGGCTGCAGGAACTCCTCGTACATGGTGGGTGAGAGGCCGCACAGGCTCTGGGCGCTGATGTACGTCCAGCTGTTCTCCAGGTGCCCCGGGTCGGCACCTTCGGGCAGCTCCTCGTAGTGAGTACGGTAGCTCCAGCTCTCTTCGGGATCGACCGCGCCGGCTGCCTGCCGTGAGCGGTGATAGGCGATCGTACCGTCCGTGATGAAGTCCATCATCCTGTGGAGCAGTTCCGGATGATCGTAAACGCCGTAGAGAATGGCATCCATGCCCATCAGGCTGACGACCGTTTCGGACGGGCTGGCCCGCACCTCGTCTGTGTTTATCTTCACCGGCAGTTTGCCACCGACAAGCTCGGTCGTGCGCTCCATGAGGTCGTTGGTCGCCTGGTCGTCAATCACGTATGAAGCGTGACGCAACTGCACCATATCGTCTTCCGAAGTCACGACTGGCTCCACCTTGTAGGCACCGCCACTCGCCGATGTTTGCTGCACCTTGAACGGGAGTCCCCAGAGCTGGGCCATCTCGACCAGTTCGGAGTGTTCCGCACCCTGCGATCCTGAGATTTCGTGTCCGCCGGTCGCCCGCACTTCCTGGAACGACCCGGTACCGGTGGTTGTGGGCTTTACCGGGTTCAGCCAGACGGTGGGGAGCAGGACGTTGTCGTCGGGAATCGACCGGTGCCGGTAAAGTTTCTGGCGCAGTTGGAGCTCGATCGCCTTCGCAAGCGGGTCCTTGCACAGCAACTCATCGGATGGGATCAGCTCCTGCCACACGACGGGGTAGCCGCCGTGCAGATGGATGCTCACGGGCACCCTCTCGACCTTTTCGAGCCGGTTGTGGCGGGTCCACATGTCCTTCAGCTGCTCGTACCTGGGATCGGCGACCGCCTCCTGCACCTGATCAACAAGGTCTACCAGCACATCGACTTCAGTGTTCATGAGATTTCGCCAGCCTCCGCTCCAGTTTTATCGGTTGGCCAATCGTAGAGTCAAGACATTGGCAGAAGGGATTGCGGGCATGTGATTTCCGTGCGCGTCAGGGTCGGTCGGGCGTACCGCCGAGACCACTAACGGCCGTTCCGGCAGCACGGAGCGGATCATGGGGCTAGACTGGCCGCACGCAGGCGACCGCCGGTGAGAAAACGGCACGAACACAGGCGATGACACACGATCACGGCCCCGAAATCGACAGATGGCGACAGCACTCAACGGAGACCTGGTGACACTAATGGCAATGAAAAAGGTTCTGATAACCGGCGGCGGTGGCTACCTTGCAGGTCAGCTGATCGACAATTTCAATGGCGCTTACGACGTTCGGCTCGTCGATGTGGTCGCTGCTGACGCGACCGACGCCCGCCCGGCCGTCGAGGCCCACGACCTCACCAACCCGGACATCACGGCCTACGAGAGCATATTTGAGGGCGTCGACTCGGTGGTCCACCTGGCGTACAAAAACCCCGGCGGCGTGTGGGGCAACGCAGTGCCGCCGCTCGACAGGTTCCCGTTCGAGATGGACAACATCCAGATGGCGCTCAACGTGCTCCGCTGTGCCCATGCGGCGGGCGTGAGGCGAGTTCTGATCGCCAGCTCGAACGCCACGACGAGCTGGACCGAGCAGAACCGCATTCACCCCAGGAAGCAGGAGACCATCGACCCCGAGGTGGCCCCGCGGTCGACCACGTTCTACGGCTGGGCGAAGCTGTCATACGAGCAGATCGGGTTCATCTTCGCCAACGGTGATATCGGCCGGAAGCTCGACGTGGTCAACATGCGTATCGGAGCACCGCGACCGGTGCCGCTTTCCGAGTACAACGGCGACCTCCGCCGTTTCAAGCGCGACCTGGGCGCCTACGTGAGCCCGCGCGACTTCACGCAGTTCGTTGTGAGGGGGATCGAGACCGAGGACATCACCGATGAAGACGGCATTCCGTTCTTCACCGGGTACGCGGTGAGCGACAACACCCGGCGTTTCTGGTCAATCGGTAACGCCCGGCGGGTGCTGGACTTCCAGCCGGAGGACGACTCAGAGGTGATCTGGGCCGACGACGTGCACGCCGCGTTCACGCAGGACGAACTGAGCCCCGGCAGGGTTGGTCACGTACCACCCAGTCCCTGAGACGACGCCATTAGGCGAACCGGGCTACACAGGCCTGGCGAGCAGAGAGCTGATCACCTGTGGCGCGGCCTCTATGGCGCGCTCGCGGATCTGCTCGGGTGTCAGGCTGCCTATCGGGTGCTGGATTAGCGCAAACGGGTAGTCGGGTATGCCGCCGAGCGCGGTCATCGCCTTCGCACCCGATTCGAACGGCTCCGTGCAGATGGCTATCGCCGGAACTCCGAGGCCTTCGAGCTTCATCGAGTCGTACACACTGGACGACGAGCAGCTGCCTCAGTCGCCGTTCGCAAGGAGCGCGACATCTACCTCGTCGGAGAAATCGTCGAGAAATTCGGGCTTGGCCGGCCTCGAGGCGTCGCCCTTATTCACCCGGTGGCTGCTTGCGACCTCGAAGCGCTCGGCCAGGACGTCATATATGGCGTCGAGCAGCTCCTGCGAGTTGAGCTTGTCGTTGGAGAGCAGGCCCACCCGCATGCCCGCCAGTGAGTCGGGTCGCTCGGCCATGCCGTCGGTCGCGATCGATAGCTCGGCTGTGGGATCGAGGAATTTCAGAATGTCTTGTTGCGCCATTACACCCTCCGGGGCTGTCATCTTACATCTGCACCGTAATCGGACGGGTCACCGCCTTCGACCTCGCACCCAGCGACCACGTCGGGATCACCATGCTCCATGCCCCGCCCGCACCACCGGCCACGACCGGCATTGCCGATTTCGGCGAGTGGAGCGCGCTGATTTCCCTGGCACCGGGTTTCGGTGCGTTGCGGACCTCCTGCGGGACACTCGGCGAACCCATCTGTGCCCATTCGGCACCGGGTTTGCGGGCGTTTTCAAACAGGTACTGGCCGACCTGTTCCTTCTTCCAGCCGGCCCGGGTGAAATGCTCGGCGTGCTCGGGGCAGATCACCAGGATGACCTCGCGTACACGCGGACCGAGTGGGTAAAGCCTCTCTGCGAAGGCATCGAGGATGCCTTTCGGAGTGTTTGCTTCGTGCTCCCCGAACTGGAGCCCGCTCAGACCTGAAAACACTGTTACCGCACTCTCTCCTTCAGCCATGCCCCGGGTCACGGAAAGCGGCTCCCACGGCAGGGCGTCTTCGTTCTCGGCGATGCACCAGCTGTACTTTCCGGGATGGCCGATTGTCGCCTTGTCCAGGCCGTCGACGCTGCGGGTCCCCAGGACGTTCATGACGATGAGCCTGATCGCCCGGCCGATTGTCGCGTTGGCCCGGTGGCCCGGTCCGAAGGCCGAGACGCCGGAGTTGATTCCCAGCTGCTCTGCGATGGGTCCGTTTACCACGAGGAGGATTGCAGCACCCATCGTGGAGACCGTGATGGCGTGGAGGTTGAATTCCTCAGCGGTGATCGCCTGCACCGCGGCTGCCACCACCGGCATGTACTCGGGGCGACACCCGGCCATGACGGCGTTGATGGCTGCCTTTTCAGCTGTGATGACAGCGCCCTTTGTTGGCTCCACACCCAGGATTTCGTCGGGTGCGAGACCTGCCGCGTCGAGGGTTGCGACAACCGCTTCGGGTGTAGGCGGAACCACGGGCAGACCGTCGGACCAGCCACGGTCGAAATATGCTTCGATAGCCTCGAAAGCGCTTCCAGCTGCGATCAAATCCGACCCCAACCGCGTCTCAGTCATGCGTCTCTCCCGTCTGGACGACCGCTTCGTCGATCTGTGCGGCCTCGAATATACTCTCGCAACATGACGAACATGAAGGGCAAAAAAGCGCTACTCGAGATGCTGCGGGCTGAGGGTGTCCGCCACATATTCGGCAATCCGGGCACCAGCGAATCGCCGTTCATCGACGCCCTCGGCGACTTTCCGGACCTGCAGTACGTCCTGGTGTTGCAGGAGGGAGTCGCAATCGGAATGGCCGATGGTTACGCCCGGGCGACCGGCAGGGCGGCGTTCGTGCAGCTCCACATCGACAGCGGGCTGGCCAATGGCATCAGCCTGATGATCGACGCCTACAACGACAACACACCGATGGTCGTCGTCTCGGGCAACTACGACACCCGCAAGCTCGCCGAGAACCGGGCAGACCTCCCGACGCTTGTCAGGCCGGTCACGAAATGGGCGGTGGAGGTGACACGGCCCGAGCAGATACCGGGTGTGATCCGCCGTGCGTTCAACGAAGCGAACTCCGACCCGCAGGGGCCGGTGTACGTTGCGCTCGCGACCGACGCGCTCGAGGGTGAGGCCGAGATGGAGATCGTCGCGTCCCGCCCGATGTTCACGACCGGTGCACCCGATCCGGATGCGCTGGCCGCGGTAGCGGAGGCGATGGCTGGATCGGAACGGGCGATCATGCTGCTTGGCAACCGCGTTGCGAGATCGGGCGGAGTGGCTGAGGCCGTCCGGGTAGCCGAGTTGCTTGGCCTGCCGGTCTACACGGCTCGCGGCTCCGAGGCCAGCTTTCCGACGAACCACCCGCAGTACCTGGGCGCGCTGGCGACACGGAGGCGCGAGCACCGCACGCTCCTCCAGAACGCTGACGCACTGCTGGCAGTCGGTGTCGATGTGTTTGCCGACCTGTTTTATTTTGGCGACCGGCTGATGGCCGAGTCGGCGACGGTGATCCACATCGACTCGAAGCCCGGCGTCATCGGGAAGTCGGAGCCGACCGACCTCGGCCTGCTCGCCAGCCCGAAGCTGACCCTTGCCGCACTGGCGGATTCGCTAACGGGATTGCTGTCACCCGAGGCCCACACGGCGGCTGCTGCGAGAAAGGTAAAAATTACACTCGAACGGGAAGATGGACGGGCGCGGTACGAGGAGGCGGCCAGGCGGGCCTGGGACAACAGCCCGATCTCACCCGAGCGGCTGATGGCCGAGTTGGCTGCCGCAATTCCCGAACGCACCATCGTGGTCGACGATGCGAGCAGCCACCGGGTGCCATTCGGCCACTACATGCAGTCGCTGGCACCCGATGAGCTGGTGTCGAAGAGGAGCGGGGCCATCGGATGGGGCATCGGTGCGACGCTGGGCATGAAGCTCGCACACCCCGACAGGCCGGTGCTGGGGGTGCTTGGCGATGGCGGCGTGATGATGACCGTCCAGGCGCTGTGGACCGCGGCGAACGAGAATATCCCGGCGGTGATAGTCGTGCTGGACAATGGCATGTACCGGGTGCTCAAGACGAACATGGATATCTACAAGCGCGATGTCCTGCAAGAGTCGGAGCCGGACGGAAGGTACCTGTACATGGACTTTCCTACGCCGTTCGACCTTTCGGTCATCGCAAAGGGGATGGGCGTTCACGGCGAGCGGATCACCGAGCCGGAAGCGATAGGGCCGGCAGTGAGGCGGGCGTTTGCATCGGGCAAACCGGCATTGCTGGATGTTGTGATCGACGGATCGGTTTAGGCCAGCCGGTCCCATGAGCCAGGGAGAAGGGTGAAATCGTGAAAGTTGTTGGTCATTACGGCGGCGGTGCGCTGAGCGCTGTCCCGGAGGAAGTCGCTCGGCTGGAGAGACTCGGCTTCGACGTGCTGGCGACGGGCGAGACCCGGCACGAGGCGACAACGCGCTGGACGCTTGCGGCACACGTCAGCGAGCGTGCCGAGATCAGCACTTCCGTGATCATCGCATTTCCACGCAGTCCGTTCGTGCTGGCGCAGATGGCCTGGGAGCTGCAGCGGCTGACAGGTGGCCGTGTTTCGATCGGCCTCGGGACGCAGGTGAAGGGTCACAACGAGCGCCGTTTCAGCACCGGGCCATGGGAGGCACCCGCACGACGGATGTCGGAGTACGTGCGCATGATGCGGGCGGTGTGGCAGACGTTCCAGACGGGCGAACTCGTGCCGTTCGAGGGTAAGTACTACCGGTTCACCCTGTGTCCCCCGGGGTTCAACAACGGGCCGATCGACCACCCGCCCCCAAAGATATTCCTTGCCGCGGTGCGCCCGGCCATGACACGCGTCGCAGGACGGGTCGCCGATGGGTTGCTGCCGCACGGGTTTACAACCGAGAAGTACGTGCGTGAGGTGACCCTGCCCAATCTCGAGCAGGGCGCCCGCGAGGCAGGCCGCGACCTGTCGGAGATCGAGATCGCCGGGGGCGGGATGATGGCACTTGCCGAAACGGAGGACGGGCTGGAAGAGAAATTGCTCGAACTGCGGAGCCGAGTGGCGTTTTACGGCTCGACACGAACGTACCAGCGTGTGTTTGCGGTCCATGGCCAGGAGGAGTTGGGGCAGCAGCTGCACGAGATGTCGGTGACGAACCGGTGGGACGAAATGCCGAACGCGGTGTCGCTGGACGTCGTGCGGCAGTTTGCGGTGATCGGCACTTACGAATCGATGGCTGGCGAGATCAAGCGAAGGCAGGGCTACGCGGGCCGAGTATCGATAGGCGCCGATGCGAAAACGTCTGCGGAAGAGGAACGACTTGCCGATCTGGTCAGGCAAGTGCAGGGGATCTAAAGGGGTACCTGGCGTTCGTCCTCAATTCCCGTGGTGGCATCGACACGGTTCGTGCCCATGGGCAAGGCATGGTTCCATGTTCCGGTGCCGACAGTTATCCTACCGGCGATCAGGGCTGGGGAAGGACCGGTGTGCGACGTGAATAGTCCCCAAACACCAGGCGCCAACGGCGACGCTCCCCCCAGTAAGGGGATAGCCGGTTACCTGGCGACCGTGCGCGGCTTCAGCGCGAACGCCCGGCTGTTCCTCATGTACGCCCTGCTTTCAGGACTCGGCACCGGCGTCTGGAACGTCATGTTCAACCTCTACCTGTTGAGGCTTGGCTACTCGACCGTCTTCGTCGGCCTTTTCTGGATGGTCGACATGTTGTTTCACGGCCTGTTCGCCTTCCCGGCGGGGCTCATCGGTGACAAGATCGGCCGTCGCAGGACCTTCATCCTGGCGACTATCTTCGCCCTCCTCGCCCGCGGCAGCCTTTTGTTCGTGCGGGATACGACAGGACTGCTTGTCCTTGCCGCGCTGGCCGGGATGGGCGAGGGCTTCCATGCCGTGGCCGGGGCGCCGTTCATGATGGAAAACAGCGAGCCTGAAGAGCGCCCACACCTGTTCAGCATTAACGCTTCGTTCTCGATGATCTCCATTTTTGTCGGCAGTCTGAGCGCCGGGTTCCTGACGCTTTTCTGGGCCGGGATTCTGGATGTGCCCGACGTCGCCGCCAGCGCAGCGCGGTGGGCGCTGGTGACTTCGCTCCCGCTGACCTTCATCTCACTTGTGCCGCTGTCGGTGATCCGGGAAAAGCCCGCCCAGCTGGTCGAGAGCTTCCGCGACCTCTTCGCCCTGCGAAACATGGTGAACCACGATATCGTCTTCAAGCTCGTGATCTGTTCGGCCCTCTCCGGGATCGGGTTCGGGCTGACCACCCGGTTCTTCAACGTGTTCTTCAGCGTGAAACACGACGCCTCCGACGATAAGGTCGGCTTCTACCTGGCTATCGGGGCACTCGCCTCGGCAGCCTCCGTACTGCTTTCGCCGTGGGTTTCCCGCAGGTGGGGCATGGCGAAGGGCATCATGGTCACGCAACTGGCCTCGCTGCCATTCCTGCTGCTGCTATCGGTGTTCTCAGACATCTCAGTCGTGATGCTGGTGTTCGTGATGCGGGCCGGTGTGGCCAGCGCGTCGATGCCGCTCAGCACACAACTCTCGATGGCATATGTAGTCTCCCGGGAGCGTGCCACAACTGCGGGTATGACCCACATGGCGTTCGACCTCGGCGGGGCCATGGGCGCGGTGACCGCCGGCGCGCTGATCGGCGATGGCGAATTCATGGCGGCCTTCACAGTGGCAGCCGGGGTCCTCGTTGTCCCGGCGGTGCTCTACTACCGGTTCTTCCGAGAGTTTGAAGAGGACGAAGTGGTCGGCGACGCTACGACCCCGTGAGCGGATAGTGGAGGGGACCGGACTTCTGCGGATCGTAGCCGGCGTTCAGTTGCCGGGTCGGCGATCCCGCGAGAACGCGGTTGCGGCGGTATAACTGTCCATACCGGGTAGGAGCTGGAGAAAGGAAATCCGTTGGACCGAGAGGAAATGCCCGAAAACGCCGATCAATTCGATGTCGTAGTTGTTGGCGCCGGGAATGCCGCGCTCTGTGCGGCGCTGGCTGCGCGGGAAAAGGGCGCAAGTGTCCTGGTGCTCGAGAAGGCCGCGGAGCACGCCCGCGGGGGCAACTCCTATTTTTCGGGCGGGCTCTTCAGGTTCCCGTTCACCGGCCTGCCCGACCTTGAAGACGTGGTCGGTCCGATCGCACAGGCAGACAAAGACCGCATAGAGGTCGATCCGTACACGGAATCCGATTTTTACTCGGACCTGATGCGGGTAACCGAGGGGCTCGCAGATCCCGAACTGGCCGGGAAGCTGGTGGGAGATGCCGCGGGCACCGTGCGGTGGATGGTGGGCAAGGGCGTCCGGTGGGTCCTTGCGTACGGTCGCCAGGCGTACGAGGTCGATGGCAAGTTCAAATTCTGGGGCGGTCTTGTGTGCGAGGCCGTCGGCGGGGGCGTCGGCCTGGTCGATTCGCTTTTCGAGGCATGCGAGCGTGAAGGCGTTGTCATTGCCTACGAGACGATGGGCACTGAGCTGAACATCGACCGGGATGGCGCAATCCGCGGAATCATGACCCGCTCGCCACGGGATTTCCGTGAGGTTTCGACGCAGAGTGTGGTGCTCGCCTGCGGTGGGTTTGAGGCCAATCCCGAAATGAGAGTGCGCTATCTCGGGCCGGCCTGGGACTTCGCGAAAGTGAGGGGAACCGCGGCCAACACCGGCGATGGGATCGGCATGGCGCTGGCGATCGGCGCAAGACCGTTCGGCAATTACAGCGGGTGTCACGCCGTAGCCTGGGACGCCGGGGCGCCTCCGTTTGGTGATCGTCGGATTGGCGACCTGTTTCAGAAACACTCATACCCGCTGGGCCTGATCGTGAACCGCGATGGCCTCCGGTTCGTGGATGAGGGCGTCGACATCCGGAATTTCACCTACGCCCGCTACGGCAAGGAGATCCTGAACCAGCCGGGGCGGATCGCGTTCCAGGTATTCGACAGCCAGGTGACTGACCGCCTGCGCGACGAGTACAGGATTCGGGAGGTGATGAGCGCAACCGGCGAGAGTATCGAGGCGATTGCCGAGGAGCTCGGGATCGACTCGGTCGTGTTCTCATGCACGGTCTCGCAATACAACGATGCCGTAAACGAGGGCGAGTACGACCCGTCCCGCCTCGATGGCAAGGGGACCACCGGTATCACTCCGCCGAAGTCGAACTGGGCGTTGCGACTGGACCAGCCGCCCTTTACGGCGTACGCGGTGGCCTGCGGGATCACTTTCACGTTTGGTGGACTGCAGATCGACACAGACGCCCGCGTGATCGATGCGCAGGGTTACCCGATTCCGGGCCTGTTCGCGGCGGGCGAGCTGGTGGGTGGCCTGTTTTATGAGAACTACCCCGGCGGGAGCGGACTGACAGCCGGCGCAGTGTTTGGACGTTTGGCCGGTCACGGCGCGGGCGACTATCCGGGAATGAGCTCATCGGTTTGAACCCCCGGCAATCGATCGGCCCGGACATCCCGTTCAGAGAAACCCCTGGTGCGCCACCGCACTTCTCACCCACCCCGACATACGCTACCTTGCAGCAATGATTCATCGAGGTTTGATCCGGGCCTGCGTGACCGCCGGGTTGCTGCTGGCAGTTATCGGTTGCAGCGGAACCAACGGAAAACAGGCTGATATCGGCGTGACCCTTGACCTGGAGGTGTTCAGGGCCAGGCTGGGCCAACCCGAACTGGACTGCATCGCGGAGAATGCACCGGGCTTCCCTGCGGACCAAGACCTGTTGATGCTTGCCCGGTTCGAGTATGGCGAATTTTCGGACGAGTTGCGCCAACTGGCGAGCGAGCGGTGGGATTGGATGGATTCGTGCGATGGGAGCCGTCCCTACGAAGACGCGACCGTGGCAGCGCTCAGCGGAGAATTCCCGCAGCAGACGGCACCGTTCGGCCTCGGTGACCTGCCCGATTTTCCGTCTATCTCCACAGAAAGCCTTGAGCACCTTCTCGACGAGTATCTGCAGGCGTTTGCCGAGATGGCCCCGGAGTTGACGGTGGTTGAGATGTTCGATGCACTCCCGGTCGTATACGGCGACCGCCAGTTGCTTGATGCCTACAAGCCGTCCTACCACGTCTACGAGTTCATGGAAATCGGATCGTTGACAGGCGTTGGGACCCAGTGGACCCCGTGGCTGCATGCCGACATGAAGCATTCACGTTTCAGTGCGAGGGAGGCCCTGTACGTCTATGCCCTGACACTTTGGGATCAGGGAGTGAAACCGGTGACCGGTGTCGACGGGGACTACGCGTGGATGATCTCGGATTTTCCTTATAACAGTAGCCCCGTGCCCTATCGAAAAGAGCTGGCCTGGCACAGGCGCGGCGACAGCGCGGTAATAGCCGTAGTCGGTGCAAACGACGCCGAACTGGAAGACATGGTCCGCCTGCTCTCGGAAAGCATTGTTACTTCGTTCCCCGGGTACTGAGCCGAAGTGCCCCGGAGAACCCCGCAACTGCCACGGCGACCAG
>JASLNQ010000470.1 GCA_030745955.1 Dehalococcoidia bacterium
GGGCCTTGTACACACCGCCCGTCACGTCATGGAAGTTGGTAACACTTGAAGTCGCTGGGTGAACCCATTTATTTGGGGCACAGGTGCCGAGAGTGGGATCGATGACTGGGACGAAGTCGTAACAAGGTAGCTGTACCGGAAGGTGCGGCTGGATCACCTCCTTTCTAAGGAGCATCGTCCGCCACCGATGTTGACCGTATGTGTCGACCGGCGGCGGCGACTCTCAGTTAGCGCACTGGTTATTCCGTTCGAGATGAACCCTGGCAGAGCCGGGAATTTCGGATCGGGCGCTTCCGTCCTCTGTTCCGTTTTGAGGGAACACCACGGTGTCCACCCTCTGGTCCGGTCAGTCGGCTCCCCCGTTTCACGGTTGAGTTGGCGCTGCCGGCCACATGTACGTCCACGGCTTCTGTCGCCCGGGGAAACCCTGGTGCGAGCCGACGCCGGTCATCGATGCCGGCAGACGCCTCTTGAGAACTGCATAGCGAACACGAGCATCTTCATTAATTGTCGATGATAATTTTGTATTTCCAAGCTACTAAGGGCCAACGGTGAATGCCTTGGCGACTACTACCGATGAAGGACGTGGGTGGCTGCGAAAAGCCACGGTGAGCTGCCGACCGAGCTACGACCC
>JASLNQ010000471.1 GCA_030745955.1 Dehalococcoidia bacterium
TGGAAAGCTGAAGGGCGCGAAATTAGTACTAAGCCTGTTATCACACCAAACGCTACATTCACATCAAGTGCAAATTCAGAACTCTTCGCTTCACGCAATCAAGTCATGAACGCAATTGATGACAAATCAACAATACTCCTCGATGTTCGAGCCGATGACGAATGGGAGGGAACCAACAAACGGGGAGGTCCCAGAGGTGGAAGAATCCCGGGTGCAATTCATCTCGAATGGACCAATTTTCATACCGGCGGTGAAGTCCCCGTTCTAAGATCAGCAGAGGAAATCAGAAAACTACTTGCTGACGTGGGGATCACAGCTGATAAAAATGTAATCACATACTGACAGGGTGGTATCCGTGCGGCGCACGGATTCTGGACCCTCAAGCTCATTGGATTTGAAAATGTTCGAGATTACGATGGATCATGGAGAGAATGGGCTGAAATCCCTTCTTGCCCAGTAGAACACCTCACCTGACAATGATCTGCGTCAAGATCTAAAGGCAGTTTTAAAAAATGCAATTGCAGATAAGAAATTTGTTAGCAAGGACTTCAATTTGACCAATTGGCTAGCGCTTGCCAAATCGAATAGTAACAACTTATTTGATCTAATTGAAAAACTCGTCTCA
>JASLNQ010000472.1 GCA_030745955.1 Dehalococcoidia bacterium
GGGAGTGCCTTGCTATCAGGGCAGCGAGGACGTTCAAGTCGAACCAGGTGTTGGAGTTGCTTGCCGAGCTGTTCGTGCTCAGGGGAGTTCCAGAACACATCCGGTCTGACAACGGGCCCGAGTTCACTGCAAGGGCTGTCCGGGAGTGGTTAAAGAACGTGGGAGCGAAGACGCTTTACATCGAGCCGGGTAGTCCGTGGGAGAACGGTTATGCGGAGAGTTTCAACGGTAAGTTCCGGGATGAGCTTCTGAACCGCGAGATCTTCTACACGCTGAAGGAGGTGCAGATACTGACCGAGATGTGGCGCAGGGAGTACAACACGATCCGGCCTCACAGCTCACTGAGCTACAGGCCGCCGGCGCCAGAAACCTTCATGCCGACCACCCCAGAGGTGGCCGGACTAACATAATCCCTGGTATCGCTTCAGGGGGCAGGTCAGTTGTTGATCCTGGCGGATTCGTCGGAGGAACTCGTCCGGCGGTTCCCGAGTCATGAACCTCTTGCGAAGGTCATGGACGTACGGTCTGTAGTCGCAGCGCCGCTTCTGCACCGGGGACAGGTCAGCGGCGTCCTGCACCTGGCCTCAGAG
>JASLNQ010000473.1 GCA_030745955.1 Dehalococcoidia bacterium
AAAATGGTTAGAATTGTGACTCCTTTATCTTCTCGACTCCGGGTATACGATGGCCGGTGAACATGCCCAACGGCAGGTTGACCGCCTAACCGACGAAGCTGTCGTCGATTCACGTTCTCGTTTTCGAAGGCTGCTGACCACACGGGGATTCGTCGCTCTGGTCGCCGCTAACGCCCTCGCTTTTGGCGGCGACCAGATGCGAATCGCCGCTCAGTCGTGGTGGATCCTCGACGAGGGCGGCTCTAATACCGCGGTCGGGCTAGCGGCGGGCCTCAGAGTGATTCCGGTCGTCATGATCAGCCTGTACGCGGGATTGATGATCGACCGGTTCGGCGGCAAGCGAGTTTTGCTTGTCGGGCAGTCGCTGCTGATCGCACTGGCCTTGGCAACGGCGCTGGTCCTGCTGTCAGACTGGGCCAGAGTCTGGCACATCGTCGCGCTTTCCACCGTCGCCGGAGCGACCATCGCTATCGGAATCCCGGCCAACCAGGCGCTGGTAGCCGAGCTAGTGCCCGGCGACCTGCGCCCGTCGGCCAATATGCTAAACCAGATCGGTCCGTCTGCCGGCCGTACATTGGGCCCGA
>JASLNQ010000474.1 GCA_030745955.1 Dehalococcoidia bacterium
TGAAAACACTCCCTTGGGTAACTTGCTTACTTCTACTTTGGTACGGCGGTCTGTGTATTCGATGATTTCGTCAATGTAGCGATCAAAGTCATTTAAACCGTACTTATCAATGATTTCGTTGATGCGGATAGCTCCCGTACGGTTCGAAGCGATCTGTGCCCTGAAGTCTCCCGCAGTTTCCCGTTTTGATCGGATTTGAGAGAGGACTAACCGGAAAAGGTCATCATCCAGTTTGCCCTGAGCCACAAATTTAATTGGCGGGATAATAATCCCCTCTTGGAATACCTCTCTGAAAGCACCTACCGATGCTGGGGCACCGCCGCCAACATCAACGTGGTGGGCGAGACAGGCTGTATAACCCACTAGCCGACCTTGCCAGTGGACGGGACCGATCAGAGATATATCGTTGAGGTGGACGCCCCCGCCATATGGATCATTGGAAAGGATCATGTCTCCTGGTCCTAGGTTTTCAGCACCGTATCTTTTTACGGCGATCGGAACGTGCCTCACAAATGATCCAAGATGGACAGGTTGGGTGAATGCCTGCGAAACAGACCTGAGATTCTTGTCAAAGAATGCGCA
>JASLNQ010000475.1 GCA_030745955.1 Dehalococcoidia bacterium
ACGAACACCTCGTCCAAGTGCCATCGCCATAGCGAAAACGACCGATGATGAACGCGTCGTTTCCTGATCGCCGCCGCGAACATCGGACCGAACCGGTTCCACCAGAACCGCACCGTTTCGTGGCAGATGTCAATGCCCCGCTCGAACAAGAGATCCTCGACCTGTCGCAGCGAAAGCGGATAACGGACGTACATCATCACCGCGAGGCGGATCACCTCGGGCGGGCTTTGTCAAGTTAACCGGATTCGCTACGAAATCTCGGTAAATCGCCGATGGCTGCTATACGCAAATTCAATGGCTTAGCCTCATGGAGAAATGCCGAAAACAGCCTATAATCAGTTAACTTGACAAAGCCGCCGACCGCACTCCTGATCGGCAGCATTGCCGATATCCTTCATCGCCGATCGGTACGACCGAAGCCGGTCGGTTACTATCGACCGCGGCCGGCCGTAACGCTTCATCGTGCGCTTCAGGAACTTTAGCGCCGCCCTGCGATCCCGGCGCTTCGTCGCGAAAACCTCAAGCACCTCGCCTTCGTGATCCACTGCACGCCACAGGTAATGCGTCTCACCATTGATCCT
>JASLNQ010000476.1 GCA_030745955.1 Dehalococcoidia bacterium
GATAAAGAGCGGGCTATAGGGCTCGATCGCCTTGATGAGTACGGGTGCCATCGGGCGGTGGATCCGGCCGTGGAAGTCAACGGCGATGTCGAGGTCACTGCCCACCGCTTCGCGGATTCCGGCGACCTTGGCGGCGGCCGTTTCTACCTTGGCGATGGAGTCGACGATCTGCAGTGCTCCGGTGATCACCATTTTGGTTGCGCTGAAGCCGCTGGCAATGGCGTTCTGTGCCGATTCCGCGATTTTCTCCGGCGTCTCCCCCCCAACCCAGGCGTAGACACGGATGCGGTCCCTGACCTTGCCACCCATTAGCTGGTGGATGGGTGCATCGTGGTACTTGCCCTTGATGTCCCACAGCGCCTGGTCGACGCCGGCGATTGCGCTCATAAGAACGGGGCCCCCGCGATAGAAAGCGCCACGATACATCGCCTGCCAATGCTGTTCGATCTGCAGGGGATCCTGACCAATCAGGTAATCGGATAGCTCTTCCACCGCAGCGAGCACGGTATGCGCCCGACCTTCGACGATTGGCTCTCCCCAACCGGATATGCCTTCATCCGTGTCAATTTTGAGAAAC
>JASLNQ010000477.1 GCA_030745955.1 Dehalococcoidia bacterium
CCTGATCTGGGGCTAGGGGCTAAAGACCAATCTAGCTCGGGGATAGCTAGTTCCTCCCGAAGTATGTCGTAGCATAGTCTCTCTTGAGATCGTTAAAGGGGTAGAGCACCGATCGAAAAGCGAGGAGTCGCAAGATTCCACTTTTCTCTCGAACTCCGAATCCTTTAACATCATAGAAGGAGAGAAACGGGTTCCAGAGGGTAAGCCTCTGGACCGAGAGGGGAGCAACCCCGACCAGGGTTAAGGCCCCAAAATGCCAGCTAAACGTCAAACCAAATAGCGTTCTTCGCCTAAAACAGCGGGAGGGTAGGCTCAGAAGCAGCCATCCTTTAAAGAGTGCGTAATAGCTCACCCGCCGAGGTTAAGAGCCTTGAAAATGGACGGGGCTAAGCTGGCTGCCGAGACCCTGGAGTGCAACGTAATGTTGCAATCTGGTAGGGAGGCGTCCTGACTGGATAGAAGCTGAGCTGTGAAGTTCAGTGGACCGGTTAGGAGTGCAGATCCCGGTGGTAGTAACAGCCAAGAGGGGTGAGAATCCCCTCCACCGCAAGGGCAAGGGTTCCCCGGCAA
>JASLNQ010000478.1 GCA_030745955.1 Dehalococcoidia bacterium
AGCAGAAATAAATCGAGAGCCACCTAAGAAGAGAACTACAAAGCTTACAATAATGAAAAGAGACAAGAATCTTTTTGACATTAATATTCTATAAGGCAAATTAATTTAAACAGAGACTTCTTTTAAAGCCTATGCAGAATAAAGTAACAGGAGCAAATAATAGTTGAGACAGAGTCTCAATTGCAGAAGTATATAGATTTCTCCGTTTATGTCAAATACTTTTTTTATTTTATTTATATTCGCACAAATACGAATAATTTCGCTTCTCTACGTTCTTTCTTGTCCTCGGCGCCTTCTGTCCGGGGAGCGTCTTCGCGGTGAGCATTCTATGTTTTTTTACGTGATTTTCCGCGTCTTTCGTGGTTAAATCAACCACTTTTAACACATTCTAAATATCGCCTGAGAATTGTCATCCTGAACTTGATTCAGGATCTAACTCTTCTTCTGTTTAATAGATTCATTACACAGTAGTTAAAATAATTTTGTGGAACTTTTCGGTGGAAGGGAGAATACTTTATGAAAAAGATAGAAGCATTCATTCGTCCTGAGAAATTTGACATG
>JASLNQ010000479.1 GCA_030745955.1 Dehalococcoidia bacterium
GGAAGTCTATCGGCCAGGCTTCCTATCTGCTCGTCAGAAAAGCCGAGCCGCTTCGCCGACCATAAAAGCTCCGGCGTCAGTGACTGAGATGAAAGGCGCCTTTCCATACTGATGATGTTCTGCAGCTTGCTGATAAACCAAGGGTCAATCTTAGTCCGCTCAGCTATCTCTGTGGCACCGATCCCTCTCCTGAGCGCAACCATCAGCACCCACAGCCTCAAATCACTGGGTTCCAGAGTGTAGTCATTAATATCGCCCCCCGATTTCCAAGTCTTGTCTTCCCAACATAAAGATTTGCCACCAAACTCCAGGGATCGGATTGCCTTCTGCAAAGCCGCTTCAAAGCAGCGGTCAATAGCCATAACCTCACCGGTAGCTTTCATCTGTGTGCCAAGAGACCGATCGCCCAGGGCAAACTTGTCGAACGGCCAGCGCGGAATCTTGACCACCAAATAGTCCAGGGCCGGTTCAAAGGAGGCCATCGTCTTGCCAGTTACGGCATTGGGGATTTCGTCAAGGCTTTTACCAATAGCTATTTTGGCCGCCACACGGGCAATA